>JAGOIS010000009.1 GCA_017995495.1 Candidatus Cloacimonadota bacterium | reverse complement strand
TCTCCGTACTGGCCAAAGAGACAAACACCAGGCTGATCGTCTTTTGCGGGGTGCGATTCATGGCCGAAACCGCCGCCATCCTCAATCCCGGGGCGAAAGTCCTGCTGCCGGTGGCGGACGCAGGCTGCCCGATGGCGGATATGATCACGGCGGAGCAGCTCATCGCGTTCAAGGGCAAACATTCCGGGGCGAAAGTGGTCTGCTATGTGAATTCCAGCGCCGCCGTCAAGGCCGAAAGCGACGTCTGCTGCACCTCATCCAACGCGGTGAAGATCCTCCGTTCCCTTCCCAAAAACGAGACCATCCTCTTTGTTCCGGACCAGAATCTGGGCACCTGGGCGGCCAAACAAAGCGGCAGAAAGGTGATCGTCTGGCCCGGCTACTGCCCTGTGCACCAATGGGGGTTTTCCCACCGCAACCTGGAAAAACTGCGCCATACCCATCCCGGATTCAAGCTGATCGCCCATCCTGAGTGTGACGAGGACATCGTCGCGGAAGCGGATGAGGTGATGTCCACAGGCGGGATGATGCGTTACGTGGCCGCCAACGACAAGCTGATCATCGCCACCGACGCCACTTTCACCGATTATCTGAAACACATTTATCCGGAAAAGGAACTGGTCGCTCTGAACAGCCGCGCCCGCTGCCGCAACATGCTCAAGATCAACCTGCATGAGCTGCTGCTCTCGCTGGAGCACGAGCAGTATGAGGTGCAGGTGCAGCCGGATGTAGCCGCAAGGGCAAAACGCTGTCTGGACCGGATGCTGGAGCTCTCTGTCTGAGCCGCGCCCAACGCGTGGAACTGAACCTGGGCGGCCTCCACATCTGGCAGGACCCATATGCCCAGCCTGTTTCCCACGCTTCCCAGGCGCTGCAATTATCCGCCCTTGAGCTTTGTGGCTCCCAACCCCTCCGGGTGCTGGACCTCGGCAGCGGCTGCGGGATCGTGGCCATCATGCTGGCCTTGCAGCGTTCCGAGTGGAGGATGGAGGGCCTGGAGATCCAGCCGGCACTACACTCCCTGGCCCAAAGGAACGCGACTCTCTGCGGTGTGGAGATACTCTTTCGGGAGGGCGATCTGAGGACTTTCACGGCTGATCCGCCCTACAGCCTGATCGTATCCAACCCGCCCTGGCTCGATCCGGGCAGGGGAAGGACCAGCCCCAGCGAGGCACGCAACATCAGCCGGTTTGAACTGCATTGCGGCCTGGACGACGTGATGGCCTGCCTGCTGCGCAACCTGGAACCTCAGGGTGACGCCCTCATTCTATATCCACAGGACAGGGCCGAGGCCATCAAACTGGCCGCCACAAAGTCTTTGCTTGACATAATCTCGCTTTCTCCCGCCACTGGACTGAACGAACACATTATCTGCCACATCCGGCATAAAGGACAATAATATGAACGCAAGATTCCTGCTGATCCTGCTCCTGGCGATCCTGACCCTGGTGGGCTGGGCTTACGTCCATCACCAGTATCTGAGCAGCCGGCAATTTCGCCTCGACCAGCTTGCGGAGCTGCCGGTCTATGTCTATCTGAACGATCCCGCCCAACTGGACAGCCTGTACAACGAGCTGCGTCGCGAGGTTCCCCAGATCGATTCTCTGGCCCGGGAGACAGGGCTCCAGGCCGCAGAAGGCCTGTTGCAGAGCTATCCCGAACTGGGCATTGAGGCCAGCACCCTGCGGGAATACAAGCTGCCCAACATCCTCACACTGTTTTTCAAACCCGCGGACTCCTCCTTCCAGGCCCGGGAAAAAGTGCTGGAAAGCCTCAAAACCAAAGGCCTGGGCAAGGATGACATCGACGGGCAGGAACTGGCCTGGGGCCTGGCCAAAAAAGAGTTGGATTTTCTGGGTTCGCGCTGGAGCAATTCCACCCTCTTCATCGCTCTGTTGGTTTTCCTGATGATCGTCTTCGCGAGGCTCTGGCTCTATCTGGCGGAGGCTTCGCGCTCCAGGGGGATGCGGGCCACCGTGGTGGACAACGTTCGGGCCGGCATACACGCCAGATGGCAAAACGCTTTGCTGGTGGTGGTTCCTGCCGCAATCACCTTGGGGTTGCATTATCTTTTGCTGACCCTGGGGGTTATCACCCAGGAAGCACACTGGACCTTCTTCGTGGCGCAGTTCGCCGCTGTGGCGGCAGCCGTTTTGGTGGCCATCCTGATCCACAGCATGCGCGAACCTGAGGAAAGCGCTCCCGCCATCACGGTCACCAAGCCCTCCAACACTGATGCGTGATCTGCCGAATTTGCTGACGCTGTTGCGCGTTCTGCTGATCCCGGTCTTTTTGTGGCTGATCTTCCTCAGCCGGGTGGAACACCGCGTGGCCTGGGCTTTGCTGGTGTTTGCGGCAGCCTCGTTTACGGATTGGCTGGACGGGTATCTGGCCCGCAAGTGGCAGGTGATCAGCGATTTCGGCAAGATCGCCGATCCTCTGGCC
The DNA here is from genome assembly GCA_017995495.1 of Candidatus Cloacimonadota bacterium. Lineage (GTDB taxonomy): Bacteria > Cloacimonadota > Cloacimonadia > Cloacimonadales > Cloacimonadaceae > Syntrophosphaera. The sequence continues at coordinate 16,723 of JAGOIS010000009.1, read as the reverse complement.
GACAAGCTTTTGGTGCTGTCCGCCCTGGCCGCGCTCACCTGGCTGCAACCCTACCGCCTGTTTTGGGCGATCTTCGCCCTCATCGGCCTCCGGGAAGCGCTGATCACCTTTTTGCGCGAGGTCTACAAGCAGAAGGGGGTTATCGTGCCGGCGGACAGGCTGGGAAAGCTGAAAACCGTGCTGCAGATGACAGGGATCATCCTGGCTTTCTCCCTTTGGGCCTGGTGGCCGCAACAGGCTGCCGCTCACTGGGCCAGGACCGCGGCCCACATCTGGTTTGGCGCCGTCTCCTTGCTAACCTGGTTGAGCGGGTTAAATTATCTACGGCCGGGGAGATTCGCTCCGGTCAGGGAGGCAAAATGAAACAAGCAATGACCTTGATGACGGTTCTGCTGCTGCTCGCCCTGGCGGGCTGCCAGAAGGAATCCGTCGCGTCAAACTACTATCACAAATACGATGACCTGATCGATTCCGGCAAACAGATTTCCTACGGTGAGGACTACGAAGTGCACATCTTTGCCCCCGGAGCCGGCCTGGCTCCCGTGCGGCAGACTTTGGAAACCAGCCTGGGCCGCGTTTATACCTTGGTGCAGGAGGAACGGTATCTGTATCCGAAATTCAGAGATACGGCTGAATTGAAAGATTACAAGACCTATAAAAACCTCATCTTCTGCGGCACCCTGGACGGACGGGACGAGATCTCACAATATATCAACAAGACCCTGACTCCGAACCTTGTGGCCGCTGCCAAAGCCAGCGGGGCGGAACTCTTTGTGATCGACAACCTCTACGTGCGGGATCAGATCATCCTCTACCTGCTGGCCAAGGACCCGGCCACCCTGGCCAAGCTCGCCGAAGCCAGAAGCGATCAGATCTTCGGCTACCTGCTGGATCGCTATCAACAGCGGCTCGCCCGGGCGGCCTACCAAAACGCGGTGATCGAGGACAAGTTCTTCGCGGACAGGCCATTCAGCATCAAGATCCCAGTGCTCTACCGCCTCTGGAAGGATGAGAAGGCCGGACGCTTTCTTTCCTTCCTTTTTCAGCCCGCCAAGCCTTCCCGCCAAACCGCGGACAAATACATCTCGGTCTATTACGAGCCAATGCCTCAGAACAAGGTGGACGCGGACTGGGTCTATCAAACCCGCCAGACCCTGGGGAAAAAGTTCATGGGCGGGGACCAGATCTACAAGGACCGCTATCAAAGCGAACAGGCAAAGATCGCTGGGCATGACGGTTGGCGCCTGAGGGGCCACTGGATAAATCCCAACCAGGGCGGTTTTGGCGGGGCGTTCCAAACTTGGGCTTTCTGGCACCAGCCCACCCAAACGGCTTATCTCATCGATAACGTAGCTTATTTCCCCGATGGCGAAAAACTGCCCATCCTGCTGGAACTGGGAATGCTCTCCCAATCGCTTGAGGTGAAGTGAAAAACGGCCTGCTGAGGCTGCTTTATCTCTGTTTGGTCCTGCTCTGGGTGAGCGCCTGCGCCACGCGCGGGACAAAGACCCCCGCCCAGTCCGGCCAGCCCGGTTTCCGCTCCATTTACTACTATGTCCTGGGCAGCTATTATCAAACCGGCGGCGACTACGTCAAGGCCGACCTCCTGCTGCGCCGGGCCGCCGAGGAGGATCCCCGCAGCCAGGGCATCAAAAGGCAGATCCTGCTCAACGACTTTGAGCTCTGGCGGGCTGGTGAATTGTCCGCAGCATCGCTGCGCCTTGAGATCGAAGATTACCTGGATAAATATGGCCGCGATGAAGAACTGCTCTACGCCGCCTGCGATTTCTTCGAAGCCGAGGGGGACATCGACAGCGCCCTGAAAGCCTTGGAGGAACTGCAGGCCAGCTATCCCAGCTCCAGGGCCGATCTAAGGCGCTTTGTGCATGAGCTCCAAACCACCGGGCAGGGCTCCCTGGAGCTTTTGGATGCCGCCAGGATCAAGGCAGACAGCGACCCCGCGACTCTCCGGCTGCTGGCCGGCATCTGGTTTTATTACGATCCAGCCAAAGAAAAGGAAGCGCTGCTGCGCAGCCAGGAACTCGCCCCCGACGCCGAATCCCATGCCTATCTGGCCGACTACATAGTCCGCAACCAAGACCTGGAACTCGCCCGGCAGTATTTTGCCCAGCTCAGCTATCCCGAGGACCGCGATCTTATGTTCTTGCTTACAGATTCGGACTGGCTTCCGGAGCGGGATAAAGTGCTGATCGAACTGGCGGAGCCGCTGCTGGCCACCGGTGACCTCGATCTGCTCAATCCCCTTGCCTACGCAGCCTTGCTGGAAGGCCGGCCGGACCTGCTGGCCAGGATCGCCGCTTCTCTGGATACCCTGGCTGATCCTCAGGGGGACAAACAGAACCTCTGCGCCATCCTTGCCGCGAATTCAATCCTGCACGGTGATGACCAGTCGCTGCAGAAATGGCTGGAACAACTGGCGGAAAGCGGATATTATGACGCTTTGCTGAGGTACTATCTAAGCGGTGTGATCTCACAGCCCCTGGAAAGCTGGGAGATCCAGGATCCCACAGCCTATCAGGAGTTTATCGCCCAGGCGCGCAACCGCCTTCCCGACGGTCCCGTTCCGCGCTATCTGATCTCCCTCGCCACAGCGGTTCAGGACAGCAGTTACACAGCCCTCCCCGACGCCAGATACGCGCTCATTACTGATCTCCGCCAGCGCCACACGCTTTGCGAAGAGGACTACTCCTTCCTGCTGGGCTACCACAATCTCAAGGAGCGCCAGGACCTTCATCTGCAAGCCCTGCGTGAAGCTGTGGAGGCGTATCCCGATAATCCCGGCTTCTGCAACGATCTGGGCTATTCGATGCTCACGCTGGGAGAGGATCCGGAGGCCGCCGCAAGGCTGATCCGCCACGCTCTGGTCTTTGAACCCCAAAACATCTTCTATCTGGACAGCCTGGCCTGGTATCACTATTTGAAAGGCGAAACGGAGGAAGCGCTGAAACTGCTGGCACTGCCCATGGCCCAGAGCGACCTTCCGGCTGAGATCGCCTGGCATATCGGAGCCGTCCATCTGGCCCTGGGGGACCACCCTTCAGCCCGCCAGTGGCTGCAAAGATGCCTCGAGATAGGAGACGATCCGGTTGCCACCGCAGAGGCGGAAAAAGCCCTGAAACTGCTGCCACAATCAGACTGACAGTTGGCATCACCAACCACCTTGACCACATCCGGTCTGCGCCCAAGATAGTGGCATTTACTGACCTCAAGCATGCCCTGCCCCGCTTCCGGACCTGCTCCACTCCCATCATGCTGCCTGATTTGGTTTCCAGGACGGGCTAACTTTGCCGCAGTACCACCAGATTTTTCTTAGGCAGGATTTTGGCCCGGAGTATGTAAATCACGGCAGTCTTCAAGCCATAACCGGCATCAGAATTAGCTTGACAGATTTAAGGCTATGAAGGCGACTTGTCCTTCAAATTGGATTCAGGGGCGGAAAATCCCTTGCAACAGGGGATCGGACCCCATTTAGGAGCCGCATGAAGAGATATATGCTCTTGCTGATGATCCTGCTCTGCGCTCTGTTGGGAGCGGAGATCCTGGTCCCGATGGACCTTGCGCAGAGCAATCATCTGAAAGCCTACGGAGTCGCCTTCGAGGCGCTGAAGGAGCAATATGTGGTGAAATGGCTGCTCAACTACCGGGGCGGGAGCTTCCTGATGCCGGAATCCGAAGCCCTGGCCGCGCTCTGCAACATCCGCGGAGTACGCTTTGAACTGGTTTCCTCCGCCCAGGTGGCCGGGATCATTACCGAGATCCAGGAGGCGAACATGGAGGCGGTGGTGCTGGAGAAAGAGCCCAAGATCGCCATCTACATACCCCCGAACGCCCTGCCCTGGGACGACGCCGTCACCCTGGCCCTGGAATACGCGGAGATCGATTACGACCGCTTTTGGGACGACGAGGTGTTGGAGGGCAAACTGGTGGATTACGACTGGCTGCACCTGCATCACGAGGACTTCACCGGGCAGTATGGCAAATTTTACGGTTCCTACCGCCACATGCCCTGGTATCAAAATGACGTGAAAGTGAACGAAGCGATGGCCGCCAAGAACGGTTATGCCAAGGTTTGGCAGCTCAAACAGGCGGTGGCCTGGAAGATCAGGGAATTTGTGGAAAACGGCGGCTTCCTCTTTGCCATGTGCGCCGCGACCGACACCTATGATATCGCGATGGCAGCTCAGGGAGTGGACATCGTGGACGCCCTGATCGACGGAGACGGCATTGATCCCCAATACCGGAGTAAACTGGAGTTCAGCAGCTGCCTGGCCTTTGAGAATTTCACCCTCAAGACCAATCCCTTCGAATATGAGTTTTCAGATGTTGACGCCAGCGATTACTCCCGGCTGCGGGGGGCGGAGGCGGATTACTTTCAGCTCTTCGATTTTTCCGCCAAATACGACCCTGTGCCCACCATGCTTACCCAGTGCCATGTGAATGTGATCGACGGCTTTCTGGGGCAGACCACCTCATTCTTCAAGGACAAGGTGAAAAAAAGCGTGATCATCCTGGCCGAAGTGCCGAACCAAAACGAAGTGAAATACATCCACGGCAACGTCGGCAAGGGCACTTTCACCTTCTATGGCGGTCACGATCCCGAGGATTACCAACACAAGGTGGGCGATCCCGAAACCATACTGGATCTGCATAAGAACTCCCCTGGCTACAGGCTGATCCTGAACAACATCCTCTTCCCCGCCGCTGAAAAGAAACAGCTTAAAACCTGAGGGACAGAGATGAAGAGATTTTATCCTGATATCCGCTCAACCCAGTTGAAGGTGGGCATTTTCACAGTGCTCATCCTGGCCATCCTGGCGCTGGGCTATCTCTGGCTGAGCAGCCGCATTTCCTCCCAATCCCAGCGCGACCTGCGCATCAGCTTCGAAGATGTGATGGGGCTGGAGATCGGCGACCAGGTCACCTTCCGGGGCATGGAAGTCGGGCGGGTAAAAAAGATAGAGGCACGGGAACATGGCATACTGGTAACCACCAGGATAAACACCGATATAATCCTCAGGGAAGGGTCACGTTACATCATTTCCGACAGCAGCCTGATGGGCGGATCGGTGCTGAACATCACCCAGGGCACGGGGCCGGCCGCGGTGAACACAAGACAGGTGCTGAGAGGCGAATCACCCGTGGGCATCATGGGTGCTGTGAACAGGGCGACCCTCGCGATTGACGAGATCAACACAGCTTTTTCCAGCCTGAACGCGGACGGGGGCATGATCGGAAAATCCTCCGCCCTGTTGGACAACGCGAGGCAGGCAGCAGTATCGTTGGATGAACTGGCCCTCACGGCCCAAAGCGATCTGCGGGCAGCCCTGCGCCAGATCGAACTCCTCAGCGGCGAACTGCTCGCCGTGGCGCAAAACGCCGCTCCCAAGCTGGATTCAGCCCTTGAACAGGCACCTGGGGCCATGGCCAGTGTTTCCGCCACCCTGGACAGCCTGAGGACCCTCTCCAGCCATCTCGAACAGACCGTGACCGCCCTGAACTCCGGCAACAGCACTGCAGGCAGGCTGCTGCGTGATGACGAGCTCTACCTCCGGTTGCAGACCTCTGTGGCCAGCCTCGATTCGCTGCTGCAGGAAGTGCGCGCCAACCCCGGGAAATACCTCAAATTCAGCATTTTCTAAGGATTTCAATGAAGCTCAGACACCTCTGCCTTCTCCTGCTGTTGCTCACCGCCACAGCTTGCCCCGCCTATCATTTCGGACAGAACAAGGTCAACCTGGTCCCCCAGGATTGGTCCTCGCTCCAGACCATGCATTTCGACATCTACTTTCCCCGGGGTGAAGACGAGTTCGGCCGGGTGGCAGCCTTGCTGGCAGAAGAGACCTATTACACTCTTAAAGAACAACTTACATTCCCGATCGACGCCCGCATTCCGGTGATGTTCTACAACAGTAAGACCGCCTTTCAAAGCACCAACATCATCTATCCCCTCCTCACAGAGGGCGTGGGCGGCTTCACGGAAAGCCTGCGCAACCGGGTGGCGATCCCCTTTGACGGCAGCTACGTGGAGCTGGAGAAACTGCTTGCCCACGAGCTGACCCATGCCTACATCAACGCTTTAAATGACGGTATCACGAACGCTCTCACCTCGCTGCGCCCAACCTCTTTTCCCTTCTGGTTTTCGGAAGGCCTGCCGGAATACCTGTCCATCGGAGGCGCAAACGACTACAACAATATGTTCATCCTGGACATGGTGGTGAACGACAATCTGCCCAAGCTGGAAAACCTGGGCGGATACTATGCCTACCGGCTGGGCGAGAGTTTCCTGGCCTACATCTCCCAAACCTACGGCCGGGAAAAGGTCTCGGAATTCTACTACACCATGCGTTCGGTGAATGGCTTGGACAGCGCCACCAAAAAGGTCTTCGGCCTGGGGTTCAAGGAACTCGAATCCCGCTGGCGCTACCAGTTGAAGAGGGATTTCTTTCCCCTGGTGGAGGCGCAGACCATTCCCGTGGAAGGGATGGAGAAGCGCAGCGACAGCGAAAAGGACGGCGCTTATTTCAACCTGATGCCCCGGTTTTCCCCGAATGGCAGCCGCTACGTGTATTTCAGCAGCGCCAACGCCCGCTTCAGCGTTTGGATGGGCACTCTCCACGGTCTCAGCAAACCCCGGCGGATCCTGAAAGGCGAGGCCACGGGGAAGATGGAGGAGTTTTACTATTTCCGCTCCAACCTGAGTTGGTTTCCGGATAACAGCCGGGTGGCCTTTGCCGCCAAAACCGCCAATGGCGACCGCATCCACATTCTGGACGTGGACCGGCGCAGGATAGTGCGTTCGATCGATCCGCCAGGATTCAACGCCATCTACGAACTGGACGTGTCGCCGGACGGCAACAGCCTGGTCTTCGCGGGGCAGCAGGGCATGCGCTGCGACCTCTTTTTGCTCGATCTGGCCAGCGAAAACATCACCCGCCTCACTGACGACCTGTACAACGACCTGCAGCCGCGCTTCACCCCGGACGGCCAGAGGATTGTCTTTGCCTCGGAACGCAGCCGGAAAGCCGGCAACCAACGCAAAGGACTGTTCGCGAACCTGGGGCGGGACATTTTCAGCCTGGACCTGGCTGGAGGGCAGCTTACCCAACATACCTTTGAAGACAAGGATTGCAGCTTCCCCTGGCTGGATGCCAAAGGCGACATCCTTTACTACATCAACTCAGCTGGCGGTGTGAGCAACGTTTTCGCGCTGAACCTGGCCCAAAGCGGCAAGGCCAGGGTGACGCAAGTCCTTTCCGGAGTGTATTCAGCGGACATGTCGGCAGATGGTCGGCACCTGCTGACCGCCAATTATTTCGACGGCGCCTGGGACATCTATTACCAGGACGTGAGCCTGGACACTCTTTCATACTCGGCCTACACCCAGCCCCGCCAGATTGATCAAGGGAACAGCCTGATGGATCAGATCGACCTTGGCCGGCTGGATTACTATGGCAAACGTGAGGCCCTGCATCACCGGAGGACCAATCCCGCCTCCGGGTTGGCGCTGCGCGATCCCCTGCTGGGGGAGGTGGCTCCCTTTGAATACACCGCCGAGGATTCCCTGTTGCTCTACAAGGATTTCAGCTACGACGACCGTCCTCAGTCAAAAGGACCGGCGCCAACCATCCGTCCCTACCGGCCCAGATTTTCGCTGGACAGCCTCTGGGGCGGCCTGGCCTATTCGCCCGCGGTGGGAACGATCGGCTATGTGGAACTGAGCATGAGCGACATGATGGGCGACCACGGCATCGGCATCACCGCCGGAGTGGCTGGAAAGCTTGAGGAGTCGGACCTCGCGCTCACTTATTTATATCTCAAAAACAGGATGGACTACGGCATCGGGGTGTTCAACCTCAATGACGAATATTACTACAACATCCCGGTGGCAGGACCGGACAACGACATCTGGCTGCGCTACCGCGAACGCCAGACGGGAGCCTATTTCCTGCTCCGCTACCCCTTCAGCCGCTTTTTTAGGGTGGAGTTCGACAACATGCTCTACCAGCGGGGAAGCTATCTCTACGAATTGAGCGACAGCCTCGACGTGCTGCTGGATCAGGCGGATTCCTTCGTCTATACCCCCGGCCTCAGATTTGTTCACGACAACGCGCTCTACGGCTCCACCGGGCCCTTGCTGGGCTGGCGGCTCTTCTACGACCTGAACGCTACCCTCGACAACGGCAAAATCGACCACGTGACCAACTATCTGGACTGGCGTAGCTACACCCTCTTCAGCAAGCGCTATTCCATCGCTCTCAGGGCCATCGCCGGGATCAGCACCGGGCCGAATCCCCAGCGCTTTCCCCTGGGCGGATATTACGGAATCAGGGCCTATGGCGACGATCTCAGCGGCTCCCAAAAGGCGGTGCTCACCGCCGAACTCCGTTTTCCCTTCTTCGAATACATTTCCATGGCCTTCCCCCTGCCCATCACCATTCCCAACATCCGCGGCAGCGTTTTCGCCGAAATGGGCACCGTCTTTGACGATTTTGCCAGCTTCCAGCCCCTCGACGGCAGCAAGCTGAAGGACCTGAAACTGGGCTATGGATTCGGTCCGCGCCTGGATCTGGGCTATGTGATCCTGGCTTTGGACGTCACTTGGCTCACAGACCTCGAAACCCACTCCAAGCCAACCTACTACATCAGCCTGAGCGAAGATTTTTAGATTCCAGACATATAGAGGAGACAACCCATGAAGATCGATCTGCTGCGTAAACCCGCTGAACATATGGACACCGTGGTCATCATGCACGGTGAAAAAGGTGACTTCCACAGCATCGAATACCTGCCCGAACATATCAAGAACGCCGTCGCGGTGATCGTTAAACAGGACGATTACAGCTTCAGCCACGCCAACCTGAAAAGCTTTCCGCTGGTGCACGCCCGCCACCGCAGCAACATCATTCTCTGCGGCGTGGGCAATCCCCACGAACTGAATCCCGAAAAGCTGCGCCACCTTTTTGCCCTCAGTATCCGCCACGCCCTCAAGCTGGGGGCCCGGGAGGTGTATCTCTTCCCCGGCTTCAGCAATCCCGTGGGAGAGGTGAATTTCGGCCACATCCTGGCGGAGTCGGCGCTGCTCACGGCCTACAAGTTCGACAAATATCTCAGCGACAGCCGTGGCCACGATCTGGAGGCAGTTCATTTGGCCCTGAACCTGAAGACCACCCGCCATATCAACCGGGGTATCCTCGAAGGCCGGATCTATGCCGAATCCACCAACTTCGCCCGCGACCTCGTGAACGAACCCGCCAACGTCATCTATCCCGACACCCTGGCCGATGCCGCCAAAAAAGCCGCCCTTCAATACGGCTTTTCCATCGAGGTCTTTGGTCTGGACAAACTCAAACGCCTGAAGATGGACGCTTTTCTGGCCGTGGGCAAGGGTTCCGCTCAGGAGCCGCGCCTGATCCTGATGAAATGGCACGGAAATCCTGATCCCAAGGCCAAAACCATCGGCATCATCGGCAAAGGACTCACCTACGACAGCGGCGGCTACTGCGTCAAGACCCCCCCCGGCATGGTGAACATGAAAAACGACATGGCCGGCGCCGCCGCCGTGATCGGAACTTTCGCCGCCCTGGCCACCCTCAAGCTGAAGGTCAACGTGGTTGGGGTGATCGCCGCCTGCGAAAACATGATCTCCGGCGCTGCCTACCACACCGGCGACATCATCCGCAGCATGAGCGGCAAGACCATCGAGGTCATCAACACGGACGCGGAAGGCCGCCTCACCCTGATCGACGCCATCCACTATGCCGTCAGCCGCGAACACGTGCACACCGTGATCGACATCGCCACCCTCACCGGAGCGGCCGTCGGAGCCCTCGGAAACCAGATCATGGCCGTGCTCACCAACAACGATCAGCTGCTCGAAAAACTCCAGCTGGCCTCCGATTTCTCCGGGGAAAAGATCTGGCAACTGCCAGCTCATGAACCCTATTTGGAGCTGATCAGGAGCGAGATCGCCGACCTCAGGAACAGCGGCGGGCCGCTGGCCGGAACGATCACCGCCGGCCTCTTCATCCGCGAATTTGTGGACGACAAACCCTGGCTGCATCTGGATATCGCCGGCATGGCCCTCAAGGACAAGGAAGCCGGGATCAATGCCTATGGCGCCACCGGAGTCGGCGTGCGCCTGCTCACCCAGTTGCTGCGCGAAATGGAATGACCTATGCGCAAAGGCCTGCTGGCACTTCTGCTGCTGCTGGCCCTGGCTGGCTGCCAGTATGAAAAAAAGGACGCGCGGCCGCTCGTAATCGCCACCATCCGTCCCTATGAGCTCCTGCTGCGGGAACTTCTGGGGCCGGATTTTGAAGTACGCGCCCTCATCCCGGCCAACGCCTCGCCCCACACCTACAGCCCGGGACCGCGGGACCTCAAAGCGCTGCGCGATGCCGATCTGGTGCTCTCCAACGGCCTGGGCCTGGAGACAGATCTGGAGCGGGCTTTTGCCGCCCTGGGCGAATCCCATCTGAGGGTGGAGGACCTGCTCCGGAAGGAGCTGCCCGCTTACGGCGGAAACCCCCACCTCTGGCTTTCCCCACCGCTGATGCGAATTCTCACCCTCCGGCTGAGCGAGCGCCTGCAGCACATGTTTCCCGCGCGGGCCACCAGAATCGCCAGACGCGCCGGAGATCTGGCCGCCGCCTTCGCCGAACTGGATGAGCGGATCAGACGCGAGCGCGATCAACTGGGTCCCACCCCGCTGATCACCTTTCACGACAGCTTTCACTGGTTCAATTTCGCTTACCGGATCGACCACCTCGGCAGTGTGCAAAGCTCGCCAGGCCGCGAGCCCACACCCCGCGAGATCTCCCGCTTGGGGGATCTGATCCTCACCCACGGCGTACGCGCGGTCTGCGTGGAACCTCAGATGGACAGAAGGTCGGCGGATGTTCTGGCCCGGGAGTTCAAGCTCAAGCTGATTGAGCTGGATCCCCTGGGATTCAGCCTTGGCAGCGGAACCCTGCCGCAACTGATCGCGGACAACTGGGGGCGGATGAAGCAGGCTTGGCAGCCGGGAACACCGCAGTGATAAGCATCTCGGGCCTCAACTACAGCTACAACTGCATCCCCGTGCTGCGGGATATTGACCTTCAGATCTCCGACGGCGAATTTGTGGCCATCATCGGTCCCAACGGCGCGGGAAAATCCACCCTGATCAAACTGGTGCTCGGTCTCCTGCCCCTGCAAAGCGGCTCGATAGCCATCGACGGCCTGCCCCATCAGCAGTGGCTGAAAACCAATCCCTTGGGCTATCTGCCCCAGTTTGAGGAGTTTGACCGCCGTTTCCCCGCCACCGCCCTGGACCTCGTTCTGATGGGCCTGGCCGGGGAACTCGGCCTCGGCCGGCGTTTTAGCCCCAAACACAAAGACAGGGCCCTCCAGGCCCTGGCCACCACCGGTATCGCCGATCTGGCCGGCCAAGCTCTGGGCAGCCTTTCCGGAGGCGAACTGCAGCGCGTCTTTCTGGCCCGGGCGATTGTTTCCGACAGCAAATACCTCATCCTCGACGAGCCCGAGGCTTCGGTGGACCGGCCCGGGGTGCAGAGTTTCTTCGCCCTGCTCAAAGATCTCAATGAGGCTGGAAAGACCGTCATCACCATCTCCCACGACCTGCACACCCTCACCCGGTACTGCAGCTTCCTGGTTTGCCTCAACCGCCGCCTCCACTGCCACACCCAAACCGACCTGGTGAACGCCGAACACATCCGCAAAACCTTTGGCGAAGCGGTGCGCATCATCGAAAAGGACTACTGATGTTCTCCTTTCTGGTTTACGCCCTGCTCGCTTCCTTTCTCTCCTCGGTCTGCCTGGCCCTGTTTTCGCCCTTTGTAACCCTCCGCCGCGTTTCCTATCTGGGTGAGGCGCTTTCCCACATCGCCTTTGCCGGCATCGCCCTCGCGCTTTTGCTGGGGCTGAATCTGCAGTTCACCACCCTGATCTTCGTGATCGCCGTTGCGCTGGGCATCACCTGGCTGGCCCGGCGGCGCCAGCTCCAGGAAGCCAACGCCATCACCATCTTCCTCAGCGTCTCGATGGCCCTGGGCATCATCCTCATCTCCCTGCGCCGCGGCTACACCTTCGATCTGGCCAGCTACCTCTTCGGCAACGTGCTGCTGGCCTCCAGCGCCGATCTGGTGCATCTGGGTATCCTGCTGGCGGTGAACCTCTTCTTTATCGTGTTTTGCTACAAGGAACTCTTTTACCTTTCCTACAACGCGGATTTGGCCGAATATTACCGCCTCCGGGTGCGGACCGTGGACCGGCTCTTCATGATCCTGCTGGCGGCCAATATCGTCATCACACTCCGCGCCGCCGGGATCATCCTGGTGAGCGCCCAACTCATCCTGCCCGCCGCCACCTCCTTTAATGTGGTGCGGCGCCTGGACCGGGCGGTGGCCGTCAGCGCCCTGATCGCCATCCTCGCCGCCACGGGAGGCTTCGCCCTCTCCTGGTGGCTCAATCTGCCCACCGGCGCCAACATCGTCCTCCTCGAATTCCTCTTGTACCTGCTCAGCCTGGCCTTCCGCCCCCAAACAGCCTGATCCGGCCTATTAACGTTATTCCGGGTCCGGCCATGCTGGAATCGTGCGAGTCACGAGCATCGACTCCAGCAGAGTCAGAACCCAGCTTGCCGTGTCATTCCGGGGAAGTCGCGCCAGCGACTGGGGCCCCGGAATCCAGCCCAGGGAGCGGCAGGCGTCCCGCCTGCCTTAAACCCAGCCTCCGCCATTGTAAAAGAACAAACCCCTGCGGGGCTCAGGCTGTTGACAAACCAGATTCTGGCCTTGGAGTTCAAGCCGGCAAAGCGATTTTAGCGCCTAAAGATAGTTTAACAGCCGGCTTGGACTTCAAGCATCGAGACCGTTAAAACGATACAAATAAACCACTTGCCAGCACTGTTTGAAGTCCAAAGCGCTATTGAAATCCTTATATAACAGCATACTTTTCCAAGCGCTTTGAACTCCAAAACAACACCGCTGCCTTTGTTAACAGCCTGAGCCCCCGCGGAGCTATGTCACACGAGACGCGTGACGCTCCCTATCCCGGAGCGGCAGGCGTCCCGCCTGCCATAAACTCAGCCGTCGCTGTTCTCCGCTACGCCCGCTGCCAGCCCGTCTCGCCCGCCGCACCGCAAGAAGCCCCGGGAACCATGTTGCAAGAAGTTACAAACATGATCCAGGGCCATCTCAAAATATTTTACAAGATACAAAAGTTTTGGTTGACAGATTCCTGCCGACAAACATCCTGCCCCTATCTATAGATGTGTTCCGGTCGATGTTTTTTACCAGGCTTAAGTCGCCATGGTGAAACGTCGCGCAGGCATGCTTTCCACCCCGCCGGCGCGAGTTTGTTTCCGCCGGCTGGCAAGGTTTTAAATTCCCATCAGGTTGGGAGGATCTCAAAGTGAAGTTTTATTTGTTTGTCACCTCCCCGGTCTTGGCCCCGGGGGCGGATGGCGGCGTGCTTTTGAGGCGTTGTCGTTCAGCATCCGCAGAGCTTGGAGCGGCATACCAAAGGAGAAGATCATGAGAAGGTTAGTTATTTTTGCGCTTTTGGCAGTGCTGAGCGCGTCCCTGGCAGGCACCGCGCGTGGGTTTGGCGAAACCGCCCAGCCCGCTTATTCCTCCACCCGGATCCTGGTGAAGCTGTCCCCCGAGGCCATCACCCGGAGCCCGTTGCCGGAAGGCCCTTACGCCGAATCGCCCGGCTTTGGCTTGTTCGAGCTGGATTCCATACTGGGCACGACCGGCGGAACCAAGGTCATCAGGGCCCACCGCCGGGTGAAAGACGCAGCCTGGGAAGCCGCCACCGGCTTCAACCGCTGGTTCGTTGTCGAGCTGGACGGCAGCACGGATGTGCTGGATGCCATAGACAAATTTTTGCTCAACAGCTATGTGGAGGAAGCGGTTCCCGAACGTTACGCCTACCCCCAGGCCGTGCCCAACGACACCTATTACGGTGACAACTGGGGCCACAACAACACCGGCCAGTTTCCTTCCTGGCAAGTAAGCACCTACGATTACACCGGCCCCGCGGTGGGTACCCCCGGCTGGGACACCCACGCTGAGGAAGCTTGGGATTTCGGTTATGGCAGCTCCAGCGTCGTGATCGCGATCATCGACTCCGGTGTGGATACCGCTCATCCCGATCTCACCCTGGTGGCGGGTTACGATTACGGCGTGGGCGACAGCAACCCCATGGACGATGCCACCGATGCCGGGCACGGCACCCAGGCGGCCGGGATCGCTGCCGCCAAAGCCAACAACAATCTGGGCGTCATCGGCAGCGCCGGCGGCTGCAGCATCATGCCCCTCAAAGTGGCCGATGCTGCCGGCGGCATGAGCTTTACCGCCATCGCCAATGCCATCACCCACGCGGCGGACAACGGTGCCAAGGTGATCAGCATGAGCCTCGGGGCTCAGGGCTTGTCCTCAGATACCACGGTCGATCCGGCCATCACCTATGCCAACAACAAAGGAGTGGTGATCTTCGCCTCCTCCGGAAACTATTACGATCCTGCCTACATATCTGGTAACACTGTCCAAAATTCCATCGGCTATCCTTCCAACAACCAGTATGTGATCAGCGTCGGCGCCGCCGCTCCGGCAGGGGAAAGAAAGAGCTACACCTCCTCGGACGGCGTGGTCTATTACGGCTCCTGCTATGGCTCCGCCACCCAGGACAACAGGCTGGCAGTGGATATCATGGCCCCCACGGAACTGCCCTCCACCGATATCCGGGGTGCGGCAGGCTGGGCAACCGGCGACTACAACTGGTATTTTGGCGGTACTTCCTGCTCCAGCCCTTACGCCGCGGGCGCCGCGGCTTTGCTGCTTTCCCAGGATCCCACCCTCACCCCGGCCCAGATCAGGACCATCCTCACCAGCACCGCCACGGACATGACCGTCGGCGCTTCCGTAGGCTGGGACATGTACACCGGCTATGGATTGATCAATATGCAGGCCGCCCTGAACAGCCTGAGTCTGGTGGCGATCGAGGATCCCCTCACTTTCACCGCCACCGCGGTGAGCACCACCCAGATCGACCTGGCCTGGACCCAAAACGCCGCCAACAACAACGTGCTCGTGGCCTGGAACACCACCAATACCTTCGGCACCCCGGTAACTGGCACCACCTATGCTGCCGGCAACAGCATCCCGGGCGGCGGCACGATTCTTTACAACGGCGCCAACACCAGCTTCAGCCACACCGGACGTACCAAAAACACCACCTACTACTACAAAGCCTGGTCCGTGGGTGATAACGGCGCCAAAGCCGTGGCCTATTCCCCCGGCGTAACGGCGCAGGCCACCACTTTTGCCGACGGCACCGAACGCGTCACCTTCTTCACGGAAAATTGGGACGGCGCGCTCAATGACTGGTATGCCGCCCAGGCGAGCCAGACGAATTTCTGGACCATCGCCAACGCCACCTTCAGAAGCTCCCCCTACAGCGCTTATATCACCAACGGCACTGCTGGAGCAAATTCGTATGTAAACACGACATCAGTATCCCATCTCTACGCGCCCGTCTATTTTCCTCCCGGAAACACTTACCAATTGAATTTCGCCTGGAAATCCAACGGACAGGCTACTGTTGATGTTTTGGAAGTCTTCCTGGTCAATCTCGATCTGAACATTCTTCCAGCCGCGGGCACTGCCTTCTCAACCACCTACAGGGTCGGCGGCCCCTATAACGGCCAGGGAACAAACTGGCAGACTCCCACCATCACCTTGAACAACAGCGTCTCAGACACGGTCCAGTTGCTGATCTTCTCCTGGAAAAACAACAACGTGACAAGAACCCAACCCCCCGCGGCGGTGGACGACATCAGCATCTCCGGCATCCTGCCGAACCCTCTGATGGGCTTCGCGGATACGGAGTTCGATTACGGCCTGGCCTTCAAAGGGGACAGCAACTGCACCCCGCATGAGTTTTTGGTGGGCAACATCGCCGGCTCGACCCTGACGATCCCCTCCGGCGCTGTCACCATGGCTGGCGCTAACCCGGGTGATTTTACCCTTATCGACACCAACACTTATCCCATCAACCTCACCCATGGCCAAACCGCCTCCTGGACCGTCAAATTCGCTCCCCAGGCCAGCACCGCCTACGGCGAAAAAATCGCCAGCCTGCAGATCGTGGATAACATTGCCAAGGGAGGCGCTCTCAAAACTTTGCCGGATATAGACTCCGCCCTGGCCAGCGCGACCAGGATCGGCAGATCCAGCCTTGGTGAAAAAAGAGAAGCGGAAAGCCGTGTCCGCGTCTTGAAACCGGCATCCCAAAGCAAGGCCGTGAACACCATCTCACCCCTGCGCGGTTTTGCCGTGGAAGAGGTTTACGAGGATTACTTCGATACCTACGCGGATTTTGCGCTGACCTTCGCCCCCTGGACCCAGTACGACGGGGACGGCGGAGCCACTTACGGCATAACGAACACTACCTTTACCAACTCCGGCTACACCGGCTCCTACATCATCTTCAACCCGGCCAGCACCACTCCCGCGTTGACAACAGGTTACGAGCCCTATTCCGGAGCCAAGTACGCGGCCTGTTTTAACGCCGTCACAGCCTCCGCCCCCAACAACGACTGGCTGATCTCACCCCCGCTGGTCTTTGGCGATTCGCCCCGGATCAGCTTCTTTGCCAAATCCATCACCGACGAATATGGCCTGGAACGCTTCAAGGT
>JAGOIS010000150.1 GCA_017995495.1 Candidatus Cloacimonadota bacterium | reverse complement strand
GCTTTGGGCATGACCTTACTGCCGACCCTGATGCTCTCAGGTTTCATTTTCCCCATCCGCAGCATGCCCTGGATCCTGCAGCAGGTCACCTATATAGTTCCGGCAAGGTATTTTCTGCTGATCATCCGCGGCATCATGATCAAAGGCAATACGACCCTGGAACTCTGGCACAGCGGGGCGGCCCTGGCAGCGATCAGCTGCGTCGCGCTGCTTGTGGCGGCCAGGCGCTTCAAACTAAAACTGCAATGATCAGCTTTTCCGCGATCGTCAGTTTCTTGCGCAAGGAATTCCTCCAAATTCTGCGCTCCCGGGAAATGCTGGTGATGATCTTTGTTTTTCCCATTGTCGAATTGCTGTTTCTGGGCTTCGCCGTCTCCAACGAGGTCAGGCACGTGCGACTCGCATTTCTGGATTACGACCGCTCTGCGGAAAGCCGCGAACTGGTCAGCGCTTTTTCCTCCACCGACCGCTTCGATATAGTTCCGGCAGAGATCTCCGATACTCCGTACACTATACTGCAAAGCTGGCGTGCCCAGGCAGTGGTCGTCATCCCCGCGCATTTCGGCAGGGACCTCAACCGGCTGGACGGACCCGCCCTGCAGATCGTTTTGGACGGTGTGGACGGCAATACGGCGACGATTTCCTCAGCTTACTGCTCGGGAATAATCCAGAGCTTTATCCGCAAGGAATTGAAATCCCGGGATCCCCGGCTGCTGGCTATGCTCACGGGACAGACCCTGACCGGAGGAGTGGATCTGCGCCACCGGATGTGGTTCAACCCGGATCTGCGCTCCAGCCTGTTCATTATACCCGGCATCGTCGCTGTTTTAGTGACCATCACCTCCATGCTGCTTTCCGCAATGAGCCTGGTGAGGGAAAAGGAGATCGGCACCCTCGAGCAGCTTATGGTCACCCCGGTGAGCAAGATCGAACTGCTGATCGGCAAACTGGTTCCTTTCTGGCTGATCAGCTTTGTCCAGATGGCCATTTCGCTCGTCTTTGCCTTCCTGATCTTCGGAGTCCGCCCCACCGGCAACATCCCAGCTTTGTTCCTCTTTTCCAACGTTTACCTTTTCACCACGCTCGGCCTGGGAATCTTCATCAGCACCTGGTCCTCCAGCCAGCAGCAGGCGATGTTTTTTGCCTGGTTCTGCATGGTTTTCATGCTTTTACTGGGAGGGATGTTCATCCCCGTGGCCAACATGCCAGCAGCGATCCGCGCCATAGCGGCAATAAATCCCATGAACCATTTCATGGTCGTGGTGCGCGAGCTGGTGATCAAGGGTGCCGGTTTTCACGAGTTGCACAATGAATTCCTGATCCTGCTTGCCTTTGGGACAGTGTGCCTGGGCGGCAGCGTGATCGCCTTCCGCAAGAGGGTGTGATCCCTCTCCGGAGGCTAATATGGAAATTGCTTTCAATCCGCGCTTCGCTTCTCCGGGTCAGGTTTTGCTTGACACGAGAAAAGCCTTGCCATCCATTCACATCAGTATCGCGAATCTTATAGATTCAAGGAGTTCCGTATGAAAAAGGTTTTGATATTTATACTGCTATTCCTGGGAGCCCGGTTGTTACAGGCGCAGGACATCACCGGCCAATGGAACGGAATGCTGGAAGCCGGCGGACAGCAACTCCGCATCGTGTTCCACATCGAACCCAGTAAAGACGGCTACACCGCGACGATGGACAGTCCGGACCAGGGCGCTTACGGCATGGATGTGAGCGGCGTCACCTGGGAGAACAACAAACTTAAGCTAGTTGCGGAATATCCGCCCATCCAATATACCGGCGAACTGCGTGACAGCCTGATAGTGGGCACTTTCGAGCAATCCGGATTCGAATTCCCGCTGGATCTCCGCCGCGCCGAGATCGCCAAACCGACCTACAACCGGCCGCAGGAACCACAGGAACCTTATCCCTACTTCTCGGAAGAGGTGCGCTTCTTCAATCCCGTGGCTGAGATCACACTGGCGGGGACCTTGACCTTGCCCGATCCATCCGGCGTGTTTCCGGCCGTGGTGCTGATTTCCGGCAGCGGAGCCCAAAACAGGGATGAAGAATTGATGGGGCACAAGCCGTTCAAAGTGCTTGCCGACCACCTGACCCGCCACGGATTTGCGGTCCTTCGCTACGACGACCGCGGTTTCGGCGAGTCGGAAGGCGATTTTGCCTCCGGCACCACCGAGGATTTCGCCACCGACGCGGCCGCCGCCGTTGAATACCTGAGATCCAGAAACGACATCGGGATCATTGGCCTGATGGGCCACAGCGAAGGCGGAATCATTTGCCCCATAGTGGCTGCCGGCAATGACGACGTAAAATTCATCGTTTTGCTGGCCGGGACGGGCGTCCGTGGCGACAGGCTGCTCCTGATGCAGGAAGAGGCGATCATGCGCGCTTCCGGCAGCAGCGAGGAAGAGATAAGCAAGACCCTGGCCCTGAGCGCGCAGATCTATGCCAAGATCCTGCAAACGGCCGATCCGGAGATCCTGAAACCGGAACTGGAAGCGATTTTTAAGGAAAGCCTCGCCAAAGGTGACATCGACGTCCCGGAAGGCCTTTCTCCTGATGATCTGATCTCCCAGCAGATCGCCGGAATAATCACCCCCTGGATGATCAACTTCATCAATTACGATCCCTCGCTGATCCTGGACAAAGTCCACTGCCCGGTGCTGGCTGTCAACGGCGACAAAGACCTGCAGGTGCCCGCAG
Source organism: Candidatus Cloacimonadota bacterium (assembly GCA_017995495.1). Taxonomy (GTDB): domain Bacteria; phylum Cloacimonadota; class Cloacimonadia; order Cloacimonadales; family Cloacimonadaceae; genus Syntrophosphaera. Next base: position 1,389 of record JAGOIS010000150.1, on the reverse strand, counting down.
AGGTAAATCTGGCGGCAATCCGCGCCGGTTTGGAACGGGGCGGCAACCAGAACGTGACCACGATCGTCTTTCCCGGCCTCAACCACCTCTTCCAGGAATGCGAGACCGGAGCGATCGAGGAATACGCCAAGATCGAACAGACTTTTTCGCCCAAAGCCCTGGAGGAGATCACCGCCTGGATCAGGACCCAGGCCTCGTATTACATGCACTGAATCCGGCGGAGAGTTATTGCTTGACAGTCTGGGCTGAGTTGTAAAAAGTTGCTATGGGTTGCTGCAGAGTTGGTTGCGGTGTTAGGGAAGAGCCGCGATCACGATTTTGGCAGCGGCCGGAGGAGATAGCAATGAGGTGTTTTGGATTTCTGTGGTTTTTTCTATTGCTGCTGGCGCTGTTGGGCTGTGCCAAATCCGTAACCTTCTCAGCGTCCGAATCCTACAATCCGGTGGTGTTTGGGACCAACACTGGCGCTTCTGATTCCCTCCGTACCTTCCAGGAAAACGAGTTCCAGAGTTCGGTTCAATGGGCCCAACTGGCTGTGGTGGCAATGGGTCCCTGGTTCTATCCTCTTATCAATCAGATCCACCATTTGGATGATATCAAAGGAAAACTGATTGATGCCGTGCAGGCCGATCCCGCGCTGGCCGTGACCGATATTTGCATCGACACCCGCAGCCGCCTGTCCATCTTTTCCATCATCGTTCTGAACTCCATCTTCGAAGATGTGGACATCAGGGGCACGGGCAAGGTTACCCGGCTGGACGTGGATTTCGAGAAAAATCCTGGGGAGGTAAACCATGAATAGGATCCTCGCACTGGCAGCCTGCCTGCTCTTGCTGGCCCTGGCAGCCTGCGCCGGCGGCAATCTGCGCCTGAAGGCCAGCCATACCGGTTATCCTGTAAGTTTTTCCCCGGCGGTGTTCGCTCCCAATGGGGAACTCCGCTACACTGGTGGATACAAGGTCATCGGATCCTTCAGTAAATGTTATGAACGCTGGAGCCTGTTCTGGACACTGATCCCCCTTTCCGCCTATGAAAGGGACATCTCCGACGACTTAAATGAAGCGATCCGGGCCGCCGGAGGGGATGGTGCCGTCAATTTCCAGGCCAGGGTTACCACTCCGAAGATCAATTCCCTGCTGTCAGCGACGCTGTTGTCCATCCTGCCTCTCACTCCCTCCGTGCATCGGGTGTATGTGTCAGCGGACATCATCAGCTTAATGCCCTAAAGGCTTTCCGGCGCTCCGGGCGGGCATTTCCCAAAGGGGCCGTGCGCAAGCGGTCCGCCTATAAATTGCCTTGACAAAAACATAGCGCCGGATTTCCTAGCTGCAAAGAACATCTCACAGGAGCCACGCACAACCACTCACCTGACCCAGTATTTTCTGAAAC
>JAGOIS010000149.1 GCA_017995495.1 Candidatus Cloacimonadota bacterium | reverse complement strand
CCGTCCCAATCGAAGCGGGCGAACTCATTTTCTTCCAGGATGTTCACCAGAGCGCCTGAAGCGTCGTAGATCCGGCATCGGTTTTGTCCACGGGGCAGGGTTTCGGTGGGATGGTTGCGGATGATCACTGTCCTGTCCTCTCCGGGAGTAAAGGGATTGGGGTAGATGACCAGATTTTCCAGGGTGGCTTCTGGTTTGTCTGAGATGCCAATCTTAAGGGTGTTCAGCCCTTCCGGAGTGCCGACCAGCAGGATGCCTTCCACCGGCTGGTAACCCAGGGCAGTGATCTGATTGGAGAGCAGAGGCGAATTGGCTTGATAATAGTTGGTAAACCTCTCTGTTTCTGGATCATACATGCTGATGCCGTGTTCCAGGCTGCCGATCCAGACCCGGTTGAAGGGATCGAGATAGATCGCCGTGGGGGTGGTACGTACGGAGCCGTAGAGCCTTTCTTCATCCACAAAGTAGAGGATGTCGTTTTCCCAGATCCGCGTTACTTTGTTGAATTTCAAGCGCTTGATCGATGTGTCCCACTTGTACCAGTCGGCTCCCTTCAACATGAACAACCCGTTGCTGGCAGCGATCCAATGCTGCATGCCCTCGTAGGGACTGGCCATGCTCACCACGCCGTAAACCTCGCAGTTGCTCAGTTCCGGTGGATCGGGAATGACCCAGTGCTCGCCGCCGGTGACGGGAATGGAATCGTGGTTCCAGATCACCAGGCCACGGTCGTTGTAGGTGCCAAAGAAGTACTGGCTGCCATTGTGATAGCTGAGGATACAACGCTGGTTGACGCTGTTGGGAAGGGTGAATTCACCGATCAACTTGTCGTCCGGGTCCAGAACGCTGATGCCGTTGTCTAAGCAGGCGATGAACATGTTCCCATGGCTGTCCCGGGAGATGTGCAGATCGGTGTTGCCCAGGAGCCTGGCCGAATAGGGAAGGGGGGAGCCGTACTCCCCTGTTTCCGGATTCCAGAGATGCATGCCCTGCCGGCTTAGATATTTCCAAACATTATTGGGTTCGTCATAGATGGAGATGCCGTTTTTCCAGCCGTCCGGGCTGGAGCTGTTTACGTCGTAGGTACCGAACCATTTGCGGTCATGGCTGTCCACCGCCACGCAGTAAATGTTGTCCGTGTGGATGGGACTGTTGGCGATGGTGAAAGTTTGCCAGACGCCATCCAGGTATTTGCTTGCCCCCAGGGTGCTCTTGCGCAGGGCAGTGGTGCTCAGCCCTCCACTACCGAACCAGGCGGCGTTGGCGGCGTCGGTGGCGATGCTGTTGATCTTGGGAAAGCCGATGGAATTGGGCAGAATCTGAGACCAGTCAAAATTGTCGGTGGTGGCACCTTCCCATTGCGAAAAAACACCGTCTCCCCAGCTGCATAGGTAGATCATGTCATCACTGGCGACAATTTTTGCGATGCTCTTGGCGCCAAGGCCTGCCTCGGTTTCAGCCCAATGGCGCACGGTGCCTGCACTGTCGATCCGCGTGAGCAGAGTGTCAGCGCTGCGTGAATAACTGAGGAAATCCTCGTTCCAACTTCCGTAGGAGACCCATAGTGAGCCCAGGCCGTCCAAAGCAGCGCTGGAGATCGGTTCGTTCAACAAGCCATTGGCCTGGCTGTAGGACTTCCAGCCGCCGGTCCAGGGATCGTCAGGCCGGGTGTAAACCGCCAGCGGAGCGGCCACAGTGAGATGTCCGGGACGCACGGCCAGCTTTCTCTCCGTCCCGATTACGCCTGGAAAATCGCTGAAACTGTGCCAGGCGGAGTCCACGTCGAGGGAATCCAGATGGACGAAATTGACTCCCTCCGGGCTGCTAAGATAGAGGTAATTGTTGGCGGCAAGCTCCATGGCGTCGATGGCATTGCCCAGCAAGCCCGGTGTGGTTTGGGTGGTGTACTGATGCAGCAACAAGGGAAAGTTGACTCCTTCCAGATAATAGTAGGAAGCCAGTCCGGATTTGGTGGCAACGAGGATGTTGGCGTAGTGCTCCACAATCTTCACCACGTTGTTGGAAAGGAGACCCAGAGAGGTGTTTAGTTGTTGGATGCCCTGGGACGATACGATCGTGATGCCGCTGGCGGCGGTTCCCAGCCAGAGGCTTTGGTTCAGGGAGATGTATTCGAGGGTGCGCACATCATTGGAAGCAAGTCCGTCTGCCGTGGTCAGGATCTCCCGCCCCGCGGGAACCTCTCCGTCCCCGCCCCAGGAATGCACCACGCCACCCCAGGTGGAAAAGTAGTAATCCAAGTCCCACCGGGGGATGAAATCGTAAACATGGCTGAGATTGGTGATCGTTTGCCAGCGGGTGGCACTCAGGCCAAGACAAACTGGTAACAGCAGCGCGATCAATAAGATCCGTTTCATTTTTTTCTCCCTTGACGCATGAGGACATAGGCCAAAACAACGCCCAGAACTAGCAAACCGAGCAGGACAGAGAATAGAATGCGCTTGGTGGAAAAGGAAAATCCGATCGCGATGAGACCAAAGAGCAGGGTTACCACCCAGCCGGTGAGCGCGATGGCTGGCTGGGAAAGACCCAGGCTCAGCATGGCATGATGCAGGTGGGCTTTGTCGGCCACGAAGATGTTGCCGAAGCGCAAGCGCCGCAGGACAGCCAGGGCTGTGTCGATGAGCGGGATGGCCAACACGGCCAGCGGAATGATCAGCGTCATCGAGGTGATGCCTTTGTATTGCTGGGTCCCGGCAGTGGAGACAGCCGCGATCACCAGTCCGTTGAAGAGCGCGCCGGTATCGCCCAGAAAGATCCTGGCGGGGTGGAAATTGAAGCGCAGAAAGGCCAGATTGCCGGCCAGCAGAAAGGCTGAAAGCGCGCTCACCAACAGGTTTTGCTCCTTAATGCCCACAGCCAGCAACACCGCGCAGACGATCGCGCAGACCCCGCCAGCCAGTCCGTCAATGCCGTCGATCAGGTTTATCGCGTTCATCACCACCAGATACCAGAGCAGGGTAACCGGAAAGGAAGCCCAGTGCAAAACGATCTCCGACCCGAAGGGATTGGTGAGCGAGATCACCCGAAAGCCAATGAAGTACATCACCACACCGATCAGGAATTGAAAGAGTAATTTAAGCCAGGCACGCGTGTCATGACGGTCGTCCAAAACGCCCAGAGTAAGGGTTATGGTCTCAACTCCCGAGAGTTGCAGCAGCATTTTCCCCGGCAGTTCCGGCAGCATGAGCAAGCCTAAAACCACCTGCGCCAACACCATCGGCAGCGCGTAGGACAGGCCTCCCGCCTCGGGTGTGGCGTCCTGATGGATCTTGCGTCCCCCGGGCTGGGCGAGGATGCCCAATCTGGTTGAAAACCTTATGTTGAGCGGCACCAACAGATGCGTGAGCAGATGGATGCCCAGGCTCAAGATAATGATGGGCAGCACCAGACCGGGATTCACGCGCCCTCCCTGTAAAGCTTCAAATAGCTGGCTGTCATGTTGTCGTAAGAGCAAATACGGCCGATCTTTTGGGCCGCGTTTTGTCCCTTGGCGAATGCCGTGGCTGGATCTCGCGCCATCTCCAACATAGTGTTGATCAGATCAGTCTGGGCGTCCAGCGGCACCAGCCAGCCACAGCCAGGGTCCACCAGTTCCTTGATGGAGGGTATGGCTGATCCCAGAACGGGCAGGCCGGAATGCATGGCCTCGATGATGCTGAATGGTTGCGCCTCCCAGCGTGAATAGAGGATGAACGCGTCGAACAAGGGCAGCCACCGGATGATGTCCGCGTCCCAGCCGGGAAGCAGGATCCGCTTGTTCAGGCCATGCGAACGCACGATCTGGCGGCACAGATCCAGATACTCGCCGTCACCCAGGAGGATATAACGCAGCTTGGGTTCCCTCGCGCAGGCTTGGCAGGCAGCCCCAACGCTATTCACAACGTTCTTTTGCCGGGTGAACCTCAGGGTGGAGCCGATCACGAAATCCGACTTGGCGGGATCGAGTTGCCGGGATAAGGCGATCTGGGCCAGCTCATCCGTCTGGGACGGGGGCAGGGCATTGTTGATGGTGATGGCCTTGCCTTTCGGCAACAGACGCAGGGAAAGGCATTTTTCCCTGTCGGAATGGTTCACCAAGACCACCATGT
>JAGOIS010000148.1 GCA_017995495.1 Candidatus Cloacimonadota bacterium | reverse complement strand
CTGGCCTATTGATACTTTTTCAGGATCTCGGACATCTTCTCCCTGGTGTCCACCCGGCCGTAGGTTTCTTCGCCGATCACGAAGACCGGCGCCAGCGAACAGGCTCCCACGCAGCGCACCGCGCTTACCGTGAACCGCCCGTCCGGGGTGGTCTCGCCCATTTTCACGCCCAGCTCTTCCTCGATCATCTGGGCCAAACGCGGCGCGCCTTTCACATAGCAGGCCGTGCCCATGCACAGGTTGAGAGTGTACTTGCCCCGGGGGGTCATGGTGAAGAAGTTGTAGAATGTTACCACTCCGTAGATCTTGTTGACGGGGATGTTCATTTCCCGGGCAACGAATTCCTGCACTTCAACGGGCAGGTAGCCGAAGATCTCCTGGGCCTGGCGCAGCACCTCGATGAGGGGGTTGCGCAGCCCCTGGCTGGCTGCGATGACGGCTTTGAGCCGTTCATACAGCAGATTGTCTTGCTGTGTAGCGGGAGTCATTAACTCCTCCTGTTCTCTATTTTTTTTATGCTAAAATCTTTCTGTTTTCAAGGCCCAGCGCGGCTTTGGCAAGCTCTTCCACCCTGGGAGCGGCGGCCCAAACCCGGCTGCAGCCGGAGCCCAGATCGGCCAGATAATGCGCGTCGGAACAGCGCAGCCAGCTTTTGCCGGCCAATTCCGGATGGGCGCCCAGAAACCCCGCCAGGTCCGCTTTGGCGGTGAGGCCAAAGAGCTCAAATTGGGGTTCCGCGGGCAAAAATCCCAGCTGACCGATCAGGCTGTTCACGGACGCGTCCACATGGGCCGGAACGCAGTATCCTCCGTGGCTTCGAGCCACATCAACAGCGGTGTTCAGGTCCCAGAGGGAGGAGTTCATCAGCGCTCTAAGTTCCATTCCTAAAATGTTCTCATTTTCGTCAATGATAACTTGATCGCCAAAAAATTCCGGGTCGTTGGCGATCGGCAGCAGCGAGGCGTAAAGCTCTTCGCCAAAGGCCTGCGCCGCCCGCGGAGCGTCAAAATAGACCAGCAGATGGATCTCTTCGGCGGTCTGCACTTCCACGCCCCAGGTGAAAGCCAGTCCCTCCCTGGCCGCGACGGCGGCGTAAGCAGGGCAGTTGGCCAGGGAATTGTGGTCCGTGATCGCCATCCAGTCGATCCCGCAGCTTTTAACCCGCGCGACCACCTCCCGGGGCGACATTTCCAAACCCCCGCAGGGTGAAAGCACGGAATGGATGTGCAGGTCCGCCGTGAACCATCGCATGGGCTAGATCAACTGATGCAGCATTCCGTAGAGGATCCCGGCCAGGCTGAAAGTGTCCAGCGGGCTGGAAATCAGGCAGATCCCCTCGCTGGCGGCTTTTTCCACCACCGTTTCGTCCGGGGCGTTGCCTTTGGCAAAAACGATCGCCGGAATTCCGGTGAGGGAAGCCACGGCCACGGTGTTCAGATGCTTCATGATGGTGATCCAGGCCTGGCCTTCGCGGGCCGAGCCCATCACGTCGCTGAGCATGTCGCAAACGTATCCGCCGCTAAGGCTTACCTGGGCGGGGTCGAGCTGGGGAGTGTGGTTGACGCCTTCGACGGCGGCCATGAATTCTGCCAGGGTTATCATTTCCCTTGTTTGTGTTTTCAATCCTGTTCCTCTTCCTTGCTGTGGCGTTTTAGCAGCACCACGCAGTCTTCTATGGTGGCCCTGCCCTGCACGATGTCCTCCGCCAGCGCGTAGCAGGTCGGTGAACCGCAGGCGCTGCAGTTCAGGCCCGGTAAACTGGTGAGGATCTCGTTGATCCTCTTCATCTTCATGATTGCGCCTTTGATATCCTTGTCCAGTTCCATGATGGAGCGCGGTGCCAGCGGCGCCACGTCGAACTCTCCCTCGTGGTAAAGGTTTTCCAGCTCATGGACGTCGATCTTGCTGTCCCGCCCTTCCTTGATCATCTTTTTGATGCGGCTCATCGCCACAAAGGGGTTTTCCACGTTGAAAAATCCGCCCACACAGCCGTTGGTGCAGCTGCGCAGGACGATGTAGTCGTATTGGTCCAGATAGTGGTCTTCCACGCGGGAAAGGATCTCCATCACGTTTTCCACCCCGTTCACGGACAGGGCGCGGATGTCTTCGCAATCCACCAGATCGGCCTGCACGCCGGAAAGCGCCCAGGTGAGGCCTTTGGGGTAGGTGGGGATCTGGGGCGGGTGGTTTTGCAGGTTTTTAATGTGTTCGAGCACCTTGCCGTAGATCATGCCGATGGAGAAAGCGCCGTCCTGAAGGTGTTTGTAGGCCCCTTCGGGTTGATGCACCGCGGTCACGTGGGCCGGGCAGGGCACGATCAGGAAGATGCCGATCTCGTCTTCCGCCAGGCCTTTTTCCTCCTTGATCCTATCGCGCAGATAGCTGGTGAGGATGCTCATCGGCGCTTCCAGATGGAAAAGGTTGGGCAGCAGGGAGGGGTATTTGAGCTGGATCAGGCGCACCACCGTGGGACAGTTGCTGCTCAGGATGGGGCGCTTGTCCCGGTTGGCGCGGATGTACTCGTGGATCATGCCGATCATGAAGTCCGTGACCATCGCCTCTTCCTGCACTTCGTCAAAACCGAGCTCATAGATGGCCTGCTTGGCCACCGCGCAGGAAACATCCTCGGTGAACTGGCCGAAATAGGAGGTGGAGAGCACGGCCACCTTGTATTTGAAGTTGTGGATGATCTCCAGCGGATCGCTGCCGGGGATGATCGCGTGAAACTCGCAGGCCTCGACGCACTTGCCGCAGTCCACACAGCGGTTGGGATCGATCTGCGCCTTGCGGTTCCTCACCCGGATCGCCTCAGTGGGGCAAACCCTCACGCAGGCTGTGCAGCCGGAGCAGTTGTCTTCCAAAATGTGAAGCGCGTGATAGTATTTGGTTTCCTGTTTATCCATCTTGCTTGAAAAAGATCAAAAATTCCAGATAGGTGGTGTCGCCCGCGTCTGAGCTGATATGCAGGGCGTCCGTGTTTTTCTTGATGTTCGGCAGGCCCAGTCCGGCTCCGAAACCCATTTCCCGCACCATGTCGTCCGCGGTGGAATAACCTGGCACCATGGCCTGTTCGATATCCGCGATCCCGGGTCCATCGTCCTGAAAGATCATGTGGATCAGGTTCGGATGGATGTGGCTGAGCATCGCCCCGCCCATGGAGTGGGCGGCAACGTTGATCTCGGCTTCATAGGCCGCCACAGCCACCCGGCGCAGGATCTCCGGATCCACTCCCAGCCGCTTGAGCAGGTTCTTCACGTCCGCGGAGCCTTTGCCAGCGCTGTTGAAATCCTTTTCCGGGATCACCGAATCCAGGGTCACATCCGCCTCCGGGGGTTGGTCGAAATGCTTGCGCACCGCTTGCTCGAAGCCTTCACGGACATGCCAGTATTCAGCCATCTTAGATCCTGCAGCTGCGAAGTCCGGCATTATACAACAATCCACTCGAACGGTACATGGTGAGATCGGTGCAAATAAGGGGCAGATTCCTCTCCAGGGCCATTTCCGTGATCGTGTCCAACGGCTTTTTGCCCCTCACAAAAATTATCCCCACAATGTCGATCATGTCCGAAAGCCTGATCACCTGATTGTTGGTCAGACCGGTCAAAAGCAGGGTCGGTTCCTTGGTGCACATCAGTATGTCGCTGATCAGGTCCGAAGCGAAGGCGCAGGGCACCTCGATCTCCAGATCAGCTTCAGGGGTCAGCACTTCACCGTCCAATAACTGCAGAATATCCTTTAAAGTCATTCACTGTCACCTGTTTCCTATGATGAAGCCAGTCCAGAGAAAAGCCCATATAAGTCAAGCAAATAATTGCCTCGGATGGACCCTCTGCGCCGGAGTCATTTGCCCGGCAGGAACATCAAGCAAGAGTTCCTGAGCGGGAGGCATATGCGCTAGATCCCACTTTCATCGCCAGCCCAAGATTCAGCCCGCAGGCTCAGCTGCCGCTTTGCTTAGTGCTTTTGGCTAAATCACTCCTGCCATGCTGATTGGAAGAACTTCCGCGGACCTCGAGTCCCGTTTCGAGTCTCGCTTGGAGTTTGCCAAAAACCCCCGCTGGCTCCCCTTATCAATACGGAATAAATACGGAATCAATACGGATGAAATCCGTATTGATTCCGTAT
>JAGOIS010000147.1 GCA_017995495.1 Candidatus Cloacimonadota bacterium | reverse complement strand
GATGTTCTCGGCCTGGCTGATGTGTTTGCCGCGCAGGTCTGGCATGCGTTTGGAGCTTTGCATCAGGCGTTCGTCGAAAGCCAGGATGTTGCAATTGGGCATAAACAGGATGTTTTCCACAATCTGCTTGAAGGTGGGCGCGGCGCTGGTGCTGCCGTAATGATAGCCGATGGCTGGCTCGTCGTAGAAAACGATCATCACCATTCTGGGGGATTCCACCGGAAACATGCCCACGAACACTGAGTTGTATTTATCGCCGGCATATCCTCCGCCGCCCTCCGCCGCTTTCTGTGCGGTGCCTGTCTTGCCGCCCATGGTGATGTAGTCCATCTTGATATGGCGCGCCGTGCCGCGGTCCACCACCGTCTGCATATAGTAGCGCACAGTGTCCGCGGCTGCCTTGCCGCAAACCTGGCGTAATACCTGGGGCTCAAATTGCTGGATCATGTGGCCGGTGTTGTCGGTTACCCTCTCCAGCAGATACGGCTTCACCATCTTGCCGCCGTTGGCAATGGCGCAAAAGGCTGTCGCGTGCTGGAGCGCGGTCACGGAGATCGCCTGGCCGAAAGAGACCGAATGCAGGGTATAGCCATCCCAGTTATTCAGCTTGGCGAACATGCCGCTGCTTTCCCCGCTAAGGTCCAGGCCCGTTTTCTGGCCATAGCCCAGGGCAATGAATTTTTCATAGAGCGTTTTGGCGCCAACGCGTTCTCCGACCATGGCGATGCCCACGTTGCTGGATTTGCATATAATATCCACAGGATGGATCATGCCATAGCCGTGGGTGTCCGAGATCGTGCGGCCGCGGATGGTGATGGAGCCGCTGGGGAAGAGGTCTTTGTGGCTCACCACGTGTTTGTCCAGGGCCACCAGCATGGTCAGGGGTTTCATCGTTGAACCGGGTTCGAACATGAAGCTTACCGGGATGTTGGATTTCACCCGCACCAGTCCTGGATCGATGTATTTGTCTTCCGCAGATACCCCCGCCATCGCCAGGATGCGGCCGGTGTGGGGATCCATCACGATCGCCCCGCCGTTTTTGGCGTTGTATTTTTCCAAGCCTTCGTAGAGCGCGTCCTCCACCACTTCCTGGATGCTCGAGTCGATGGTCAGGTGCAGGTTGTAGCCGTCACGGGGGATCTTTTCGTGGAGGTCTGGGTAGGGCATGCGCCGGTGTTTGGCATCGTAAACCACTTCCCTCCAGCCGTAATCGCCGGCCAGATAATCTTCGAAAGTGGATTCAAGGCCGCAGATACCGCTGAGTTTATAAAGGGATTTGTTGCCTGTTTCGGGGTCGTAGCCGTCGGAGATCGCCCGCACGGATCCCAACAGCCTTGCGGCCAGGATGTTGCGGGAATAGATGCGCCGCATCGAGGAGAAGGTGTGGTTGAGGCCTGGCAATTCCTCCTTTTCGAAGGCTTGGACGATCTTTTCCAGCTCCATCTCGCGCACTTTGTTCGTGATCTGGATCGAGCTGAGTTTGTCGTTCATCGTCAGCCGTTTCATCACCTCGTCAGGCTTAACGGGGCAGTTTTGTCCGATGGCTTTGCTGATCCGGGAGTAAGCTTCCTTAAGGCTGATCTTTTTCTCATCAGCCCAGAGCTTCACCGCCATCCGGTCCACATCAAGTTGGTAATAGCTGATGGAACTCACCAGCAGATTTCCGTTGGCATCGTAGATCGAGCCCCGGGTGGGGATGATGATCTCCTTGTAGGGGGTGTAGCGGGTGAGCCGTTGCTGGTCCAGCTGAAAGGGATCAAAGATTTGCAGCGCGAAGAGATAGCCGACCCAAACCAAGGTCACCAAGCCCAATCCGGCCACCAGCATTCTGTATCGGGAACGCATCGCTTAGTCCAGTATGATCTGAACTTCTTTGGCCTGCGCTTTGGAGGCGAAAAGGTCTATGATGCAATAATCTGCTCTGTTCTGTTCGCCGGCGGGTTCGTGCACGTAGATAACCTTGCCCTGGGATGAGGCTACCGGTTTGCCCCCGGCGTCGAGGGTCACCAAGCCGGCGAATTGCCGCCCGCTCCGCAGGTCGTCGCGTTCCACCTTCAGTTCGGTGTTGATGTTCTTTTCCGCGGCGTGGGTGGTTTCCAGACGTGCCAGCTTCTGCGTGTCGCGCACGATCTGGTTGGCGTTCCAAAAATGTGCAAAGCCCGCCAGTATGACGAGCAATATCAAAATTACGAATTTGGCTCTCATTGGTCCCCCTGGATCTTTTCCGCTGCGCGCAGTTTGACGCTGCGGGAGCGGAGATTAGATTCTGTCTCTGTGGCGCCGGCCGTGAGCGGTTTTTTGGTGAGCAAAGCCAGCTGCCTGTGTTTGCCGCAAACGCAGCGCATCGCCCTGGGAGGGCAGACACAGCCTTCGGCGGCTTCCTTGAACAGGTTTTTCACGATCCTGTCCTCGAGTGAATGATAGCTGAGCACCACGATCCTGCCTCCCTTGCTGAGCAAATTGATGGCGTCGCGGAGGGCCGGCTCAAGCACCTCCAACTCGTGGTTGACGTAAATGCGCAGGCTCTGGAAGATCCGCGCCTTGCTTTTCAGCGATTCCCTGGTGCCTTTTCCCGCCACGGATTCGATCACTCTCGCCAGCTCAGACGTCGTCCGGATGGCACGGACCGCTCTTTCTTTCACGATCTTGGCGGCGATGCGTCCCGCGTTCAGCTCTTCGCCGTAGTGTTTGAAGATCCGCGCCAGCTCCGCCTGGGTGAGTTCGTTGACAAGCTCGGCGGCTGATCGGCCCTGGCTGCGGTCCATGCGCATGTCCAGCGGAGCCTCGCCATCGAAGCTGAAGCCTCGCTCCCGCGCATCCAGCTGATGCGAGGAAACCCCCAGGTCAAACAATGCCCCGTCGATGCTTTTAACCTTGCGCAGGGCTAGTTCCGTGCGCATTCTAGAGAAATTAGTGCCGATCAGTTCAACCCGGTCTGGATGATCCGCCAGCCTGGCTTTTGCCTCTGCCAGCGCCTCGGCGTCCTGATCGAAGCCGTAAACCCTGATCCGCCCCTCTTTGCTAAGCAGCCCCAAGGTGTGCCCACCCCCGCCCAAAGTGGCGTCAACATACACGCCGCCCGCCCGCGGTTGCAAAAAATCAACACACTGGTCAAGCATCACGGGGGTGTGGAATTTTGTCATCTCTTGCCTTTGTGCCAAAGCCGGGCGTTAAATTTCGAGCGGATCTGGGATTCGTAGTTATCGAGGTCCTCGTAGAATTTGGCGGGGTTCCACAGTGTGATCAGATGGTGGTCCCCTTTCACCACGCAGCGGTCGGTGATGCCCGCCTTGAGCAGTTCCCGCTCCGGCAAACGCACCCTGCCCGGTCCTTCCAGTTCTGCCTCCGACACCGCGCATTTGATCAGCATCGAACGGAAATCCTGGTCCTCTTCGTTGCCTTGGGCAAGCTCTTCCAGGGTGGCATACCAATTGTCGAGCGGATAAAGCGCGATCGAGTTTTCCGGGCCAGCCGTGATCACCACCGTGCGCTGCGATTCCTCGCTGAATCTCCTTTTGATGAGGGCGGGGATGATCACCCGCTGGTTGTGCACCGCGTTTTCCCAATAACCGTTAAATGGACCTGACATCTTTTCCACCTTCCTTGGGTGTGTGTTGGCTTTGATTACCTGCTTGGCTGATGCCGGTGAATATCGCTTCTGATCTGCTTTTGAACTCTCTTTTCATGACTGTTGCCTGACATTTTATGACTTTATTTGACATCCTGTGACGCTTATATGACATCCCGCTTTTCTTGTCAAGCAGAAAATGAGCTTTTATGAACTTTTTTCCCCATCCCCCGCAAAACCCTCGCTCCAACCCCGCCACCACGACACTCCACCACTTTATCACCCTTTTATCGATCACGATCTCAAAACACCATCATTTTCTGCAATTACGATCGTGAATCCGCGTGAGATTTTTAGTGCAGAGGATAAGTAGCGCAGGATGCCGATCCTGCGGAAGTAGCGGCGCTCGCCGAAGCGCCGTGTCCAAAAGAGACTGTCCACGAATTACACGAATTACACGAATAAATAGATCAGGGATGAACAGGATGAAAGGGATGACTGGGGTGAAAGAATGGAACGGAGGGCCAGGCTGGAGTCCAGCGAGGAACGAGCTTGGACTCCAGCGGGGGTTTGGCTATTGC
>JAGOIS010000146.1 GCA_017995495.1 Candidatus Cloacimonadota bacterium | reverse complement strand
GTACATCAGTTGATAGAGGCCCAGATAGAGCCAGGTCTTGATCTTGATGTCGGTGGCGGCGAATTTGGCAGTGTCCGTGTGTTGGGAAAGGATGTAGTCCAGCTTGCCGCGGAGCTTGATAACGCCTTTCACCATGGCGTAAAAGAGGCCGACGTTCTCCTGGCTTCTCTTGAGCCGCCTGGCGCGTTGATGCAGCAGGGTGTCTGAAAACTCCTTGTCCCGGAAAACTCTCAGGATGGTCTGGTAGGCTTCCTGGCGCACCATCTATCTGCTTCTTTGGTAAAGGCGGCGGATCACTTCCCGGATCAGTTGCTCGGAGTTCAGCCTAGCTGCCTCTTCGCCCATCAGGGCCAGTTCGCGGCGTACGTCCCGGGCGTTGAAGCCCAGGGTCTCCAGGGCGTTTTCCACTTCGCTGGCTGTGCTCTCCCCCACTTCCATGTCTCCGGGCTCCGCGTAGTCCATCAGATGGCGCAGCTTGCCCTTGAGCTCGATCACCAGCCTTTGGGCGCTTTTCAGCCCGATGCCGGGAACCTTGGTCAGGAGAGCGCTTTCCTCTCGTTCTATGGCTTTCACGAAGGTGGGTATGGGGAGGGTGGAGATGATGGAAAGCGCGCTTTTGGGCCCCACTCCGGAGATGCGGTTCAACTGCTGATAGAGCTCGCATTCGGCGGGTGTCGCGAACCCGAAGAGGCGAACGTCGTCCTGTGCGATATGCAGATGGGTGAAGAGTTGGCAGGGCTGTCCTTCAGCGGGCAGGACTTCAAAGGTGCTGATCGGGATCAGCAATTCAAACGCGAGGCCCATGGCGGTTTCCACCACCGCCTTCACCGGGCTTTTGTGCACCAAAGTGCCTTTGATATAATTGATCATGGTTGATATTTGATCCTGTGAAAATGGCAGAGCGCCAGGCCCAGCGCGTCGTAGGCGTCGTCCTTCACCGGCGGGGCCTTGAGTTTGAGCATCTGGCTCACCATGTAGCGCACCTGCTGTTTGGAAGCGTTGCCGTTGCCCACCACTGCTTTTTTCACTTCGCGGGGGCTGTATTCAAAGAGTTTGACCCCGTGCCGGGCCAGAGCCAGCAGGATCACTCCGCGGGCGTGGCCAAGGGTGAACACGCTGCGGATGTGTTTATGGAAAAACATGCTTTCCACTGCCGCCACCTCGGGTTTGTATTCACTCAGGACCGTGTCCAGAGCTGTATAGAGCTGATCCAGCCTGGTAGGCAGTTCGGATATTTTGCTCATATTCACCACGTCGCAGCCGGCCCCGATGATCCGCCTGCCGTCGATCTCCAGCAGGCCATAGCCGCAGAAGCGGCTGCCCGGGTCGATTCCGAGGATGATCACCGTTACTGGCTTAGGGCTTCCATCACTTCGTCGGAAACCTCAAAATTGGCATAGACCTTCTGAACGTCGTCCAATTCCTCCAGCATTTCGACCAGCTTGAACAGCTTGGGGGCAAAATCATCCGCGTTGACGGTTGTTTTGGGCACCCTGGTAAGCTCGGCATTTTCCACGGCGAAGCCCTGTTTTTCAAATTCCGCCAGCACGGTGTGGAATTCGCCGGGGGCGGTGTAGATGTCGAAGTATTCGCCGTTGAGCTCGATGTCCTCGGCGCCCGCCTCCAAGGCTTGCATCATGAATTCGTCTTCGTCCAGCCCTTCCGCGGGGATGTTGAAAAAGCCCTTCTGCTCAAAGTTCCAGGCCACCGCCCCGCTTTCCGCGAGGTTGCCGCCATATTTGGAGAAGGTGTGGCGCAGGTCCGCCACAGTGCGGTTTTTGTTGTCGGTCATCACTTCCACCACGATGCCCACTCCATTGTGCCCGTAGCCTTCATAGACTATCTCCTCATAGGCTGCGCCCTCGATCTCGCCTGTGCCGCGCTTGATGGCGCGTTCGATGTTTTCCCGGGGCATGTTGGCTGCTTTGGCTGTGAGGATGGCTGTTCTAAGGCGGGGATTCATTTCGGGATCACCGCCGCCGTTTTTGGCTGCCAGGATGATCTCTTTAACGATGCGGGTGAAAAGCTGGCCGCGTTTGGCGTCGGCCGCGCCTTTTTTGTGTTTGATGGAGCTCCACTTGTTGTGTCCGGACATATAAACCTCTTTGTATCTTGTTGCGTTATCTCATTCAAAGGCCAAAGCCAGCCTCTGGCCGGCAGTGAAAAATGTCAAGAAGTAAAAAGGGGAAGGCTGAGCGATCAACCTTCCCCGGAATCTGAAACCTGCTTGGAAGCAGGGATTTATGCTTCTGAATCCTGCCAGGCGGCGATCACTTTGGCCGCAACATCGTCAGGAACCTTTTCGTAGTGTGAGAATTTCTGGGTGAAACGTCCCCTTCCCTGGGTGAAGGATTTGAGGGCGGGATAGTAGAAATACATTTCAGCCACGGGCATCTGGGCGTTCAGATACTGTTTCTTGCCGCGCTGTTCCATGCCCATGATGCGCCCCCGGCGGGTGCTGATGTCGCCCATCACGTCGCCCATGTATTCACTGGGAACGATGATGGTGAGGTCGTGGATCGGCTCAAGCAGGATCGGACGGCACTTCTTGAACCCTTCCTTGAGGGCCATCGAAGAGGCGATCTTGAAAGCCATTTCCGAGCTGTCAACGTCGTGATAGCTGCCATAATAGACTTCCACGCTCACGTCCACCACCTGGTATCCGGCGACGATGCCCTTTTCCATGGTTTCCACCAGGCCTTTTTCGATGGCCGGGATGAAGTTTGTGGGGATCACGCCGCCCACGATGCCGTTGACGAACTGGAATCCTTCGCCGCGTTCGGTGGGTTTGATGCGGAAATAGACTTCGCCATACTGGCCGCGCCCGCCGGATTGTTTTTTATGGCGGTATTGCGATTCCGCGCTGGCGGTGATGGTCTCTTTATAGGGAATGCGGGGTTCCTTCATGGTGGCATCAACTTTGTAGCGGTTTTTCAGCTTCTTGAGCACCAGCTGCAATTGTTGCTCGCCCATGCCGGAGATCACGTTCTCGTGCGTTTCCAGGTTCAGATCGAACCTGATGGTGGGATCTTCGGCGATCACGCGCTGCAGGGAGCTGCCGATCTTGTCTTCGTCGCTTTGGTTGGCGGCGCGGATCATCTGCCAGTAGGTGGCGGTGGGAAGTTCCGGCATCGGCAGGCTGAGGTCGCTGCCCACAGCCACCATGGAATTGAGGGCTTTGGCGTTTTTCAGCTTCACCAGCGCTCCGATCTCCCCGGCCCGGATCTCCTGGGTGTCGTGGCGGTTTTTACCCAGCATGTAATACATGTTTCCGGCTTTGTCCTTGGCATCCTTTTCGGGAATATAAAATTCCATGCCGGCTTTCAGATTTCCGGAGAACACCCGCACGTAGGCGTAGTCGCCCATGTTCGGATCGGCGTAGAGCTTGAAAACGTATCCCAGCAGCTCGCCGGAGGCGGAGGCCACAAAGTCCGCGGCTTCGCCTTTTCTGAGCGCTGGCAGGGGATTGGCTTCCTCGGGGGAGGGAAGATAATCGCAAACCGCGTCCATAAACGCCATCACGCCCACCCCGGTGTTCGCGGAACAGGCAAAGGCCGGGCAGATCTCGCCGTTGGCCACCGCTTTCTTGAGCCCCTTGAGCAGCGATTCGTCGCTCAGCTCCATGCTCTCCAAAAAGGTGTTGAGCAGTTCTTCGTCGGTCTCGGCCACTGCCTCCATCAGATGCATGCGGGCGTTTTCCACCGCTGACTGCATGTCGGCGGGGATCTCACCTTCGCCGGAGGGGCGGATGGCCTTTTGGCGGATGATGTCCACCACACCTTCAAAAGTGTTTTCTTTTCCGATGGGAAGGTGCACCGGGATCGGATGGAGCCCCGTGTTGTCATGGATCGATTCCAGGGTCTTCAGGTAGTCCGCGTGTTCATTGTCCATGCGGTTCACCAAAACTATGTTGCCCACTTTCACGCCATCCAGCTGCTCGATGGCCAGTTCCAGGCCAACCTCAAAGCCGCTGGCGGCATTGGCCACCAACACCACGTTTTCCACCGCGGGAATGGCCACGATGGAGTCGCCGATCAAGTCCGGAGTTCCGGGAGCGTCCAAAATGTTGATCTTGTGGTCCTTGTGGTCCAGGAATCCCAGGCTCAGGCTGAGAGACATCTTCTTGCTGATCTCTTCGGCGTCGAAGTCCATCAC
>JAGOIS010000145.1 GCA_017995495.1 Candidatus Cloacimonadota bacterium | reverse complement strand
GCCAGCCTGCCTCCGGAGAATGATCTCAAGCGGCTCACCGGGATGTATGCCAATTGGTTCGACTATGGCATTGTGCCCGCCGGAGTGAGCGTGGATTACGACGCCCAGCCCTCCACCATCGTGGAGTATGTGTCCAGCCGGGAAAGCAAGAATCAGAGCGGCCTCGATGAACTCGTCTGCCTGCGCGAGGGCTCCATCCCCTTCCACGGAGTGAAAAAATCCTTCGCGAAACCCACCATCCTCTTCGTCTGCACAGCCAATATCTGCCGCAGCCCCATGGCGGAAAAGCTTTTCAACCACTATGCCCGGCAGGTGGACCTGCCTTACGCGGGTGATTCCTGTGGCCTCTTTCCAGGCGGCGAGCCCATCTCAGCGGGGTCGTTGCAGTTGCTGTTGGAGCAGGGAATTCTGGAGGCGAAGGACCACTATTCCAAACAGTTTACCCCGGATATGATCAGCAGCAGCCGATTGGTGCTGACCATGGAGGAACGCCAGCGGGATTTTCTGCGCAACAACGCCCCCAACAACACCAACAAGATCCTCACTTTGAACGAGTATTTGGGTGAACCCGGTGACATCGGCGACCCTTACGGCTCGGACATAGACAACTATCGCAAGACCTTTGAGATCATTGACAGCCGGATCAAGAGCCTGATCGCCAACCTTCGCGGCCAGGCCCGGCCGGCCAGCCCGGTGGGATGAGCCCGTGGAACCCGAGATCACCCCAGAGTTGATCGCCGAGCACGGTATCTCGGAGGCTGAATACCAACGCATCCTGAAGATCTTGGGACGCGCCCCCACCCACGTGGAACTGGGCATCTTCAGCGTGATGTGGAGCGAACACGCCAGCTACAAGAACTCCATCCTCCTGCTCAAGACCCTGCCCCGCGAGGGAGCCTGCCTGCTGGCCAAAGCCGGGGAGGAAAATGCAGGCGTGGTGGACATCGGCGACGGCCTGGCCATCAGCTTTAAAATTGAAAGCCACAACCACCCCTCGGCCCTGGAACCCTATCACGGGGCTGCCACTGGCGTCGGAGGGATACTTCGCGACATCTTCACCATGGGCGCCAGGCCCATCGCCGCCCTGAATTCATTGCGGTTCGGCGATCCAGCCGCACCCCGCACGCGCCATCTGATCAGGGAAGTGGTGCGGGGGATAGCCGATTACGGCAATTGTTTCGGGGTGCCCACAGTGGGCGGCGAAGTTTTCTTTGACGAAGCCTACGAGGGCAATCCACTGGTGAACGCGATGGCGGTGGGGCTGCTGCGCCACGAACATCTGGCCCGTTCCGCCGCAGCCGGGATCGGCAACCTGGTGGTTTATGTGGGCGCCAAGACAGGCAGGGACGGCATTCACGGCGCCACCTTCGCCTCCGTTGACCTCAGCGCGGAATCCGCGGAAATGCGCACAGCCGTCCAGGTGGGCGATCCCTTCTATGAAAAACTGTTGCTGGAAGCCACTTTGGAGGTGATCCAAGCCGGACTGGTGGTGGGCATTCAGGACATGGGCGCGGCGGGGCTCACCTGCTCCAGCTCTGAAATGGCCGGCAAGGGCGGCGTGGGGATGGAACTGGACTTGGAGCACGTTCCCGTCCGCGAGACCGGGATCACGCCCTACGAGATCATGCTTTCCGAATCTCAGGAGCGCATGCTGATGGTGGTCGAGCCCGCCAACCTCGCCGCGGTGCAAAAGATCTTCCAAGCTTGGGACCTCGACGCCGTGACGATCGGCCGCGTGACCGGGGACAAGCTTCTCCGTGTGCGCCTGCGGGGCCAAACCCTGGCGGAAATTCCGGCTGAAACCTTGATCCTGGGTGGCGGCGCCCCGGTTTACCAGCGCGAACAGCAAGCCCCTGAGCAGCCTCCCCAGATCGAGCCCGGCCAATGTCCCGAACCTCCCGATCACGGCGCGGTCCTGCTTCGCCTGCTCAGCGAGCCCAGCATCGCCTCCAAGCGCGCGATCTATTCACAATACGACCACATGGTGCAGATCGGCACCGTGGTCGAGCCAGGCAGCGATGCCACCGTGCTTGCCATCAAAGGCACCCGGAAGGCCATCGCGCTGGCCGTCGACTGCAACGCCCGGCACTGTTTCCTAGATCCCTACGAAGGGGCCAAGGGAGCTGTGGCGGAGGCGGCCAGAAACGTTGCCTGCAGTGGAGCCAGGCCCATCGCCGTAACCAACTGCCTCAATTTCGGCAATCCCTACAAGCCTGAAGTTTATTGGAGTTTTGCCCAATCCGTCCAGGGCATGGGGGAGGCCTGCCGGTTTCTGGAAACCCCTGTCACCGGCGGCAACGTTTCTTTTTACAACGAAAGCCCTGTCGGGGCTGTCCATCCCACTCCCGTGATCGGCATGCTTGGCCTGCTGGACGACGTTAACCAGGCCACCACCCAGTGGTTCAAGTATCCCGGCGATCTCATCGCCCTTTTGGGTGAGCCCTGTTCCTCCATCGGCGGCTCGCAATACCTGAAGACCATCTTCGGCCGGGTGGCCGGCCCCGCTCCCAAGGTGGACCTGGCCGCGGAGAAGCGCCTGATCGAGCTGCTGCTGGCTCTCATTTCCACCCAGGCAATTGACTCCGCTCACGACGTTTCCGAGGGCGGACTGCTGGTCTGCCTGGCTGAATGCTGTTTCCATCCGGACCATCTTTGCGGGGCGAGTCTGGACTTCACTCCCGTCCATCCCGTCTGCTCGGAGTATTTTGGCGAAGCCCCCGGGCGCGTGGTGATCAGCTTTCCAGGCACCGCTGTGGACGCGGTGACCCAACTCTGTCAAAAACACCACACCTCCCTGTTGTTGTTGGGGGAGGTGACCGCCGATCCACTTTTCAGGGTCGGAAAAACCGTAAGCCTGGACACCGGGGACCTTCACCGGGCCTGGATGACAGGGCTGCAACTCAACTAAGGAGAAGGAGATGAAAATGAATTTCCTCTTTGGTCATGTTTTCTGGGGCGTTCTGCTGCTGCTGTGGGGAATCACGCTTATCCTCAGGGGCTTTAACATCGTCAACCTGCCTCTGGTGAAGATCTTCATTGCCGTCATCATCATCCTCTTCGGCCTCAAACTTCTTTTCGGAGGCTGGGGAACGCACCGCGGAGAGAATTACCAGGGGAGCATCCTCTCTGCCGGAAGCAATGAATACACCTCCGTTTTCGGCTCTCAGACCGTCGATCTCACCAATCTGGACCCCAATTCGAAGCCCCTGGATATCACGGCGGTGTTTGGCTCCTCATATGTGAAGCTGCCCAACGACATCGATTTCGAGATCCAACCCACGGCAGTGTTTGGCTCCGCCATCGTGCCGCCCAAACCGATGCTGGCAAAAGCTCCGCTGGGCACTGTCAAGATCGAGGCCAACGCCATCTTTGGCAAAGTCGAATTTGTCTACAAGGAACCCAAACGCAATGCTGCTGCATATAAAACCGCCGCCGACTCCACCCAGGGAGCGCCTTCTGACAGCCTCTAAAAAAACTCTGGCAGCCCTTACCGTCCTGCTGTTTCTATTTATAGCCGCGCCGCTGCCGGGGAAGGGGCTGGGATACGTTCTCAGCGGCGGCGGAGCGAGGGGATTTGCCCAGCTTGGCATGATCAAGGTACTTGAGGAGGAAGGGATCTATCCCGATCACATCATGGGTTCCAGCGTCGGCTCGGTGATGGGCGGGCTCTACGCCATGGGCTACAGCGCGGCGGAAGTCGAGTCCCTGATGGTAACCCTCAAATACCAGGACCTGATCAACGAACGGCAGGCTCGGCGGGATCTGTATCCCGGCGCCAAGCGCTGGCCGGAATACGGCAACATCCGCCTGGCCATGAGTCCAAAGGGGATCCCCCAGATGCCGGCTGGAGTGATCAACGGAGTCAAGATGGATCTCGGCCTGGCCAGATTGTTCATGCCGGCCTCGAATTACCGCGATTTTTCCCAGTTGCCGGTGAATTTCGCCGGGCTCACCGTCGATATGCACACCGGCGAGCTCATCATGCACCGGGAAGGCTCGTTGGAACAGGCCATTCGCGGCGCGGCCACCATCCCCAGCGTGATCGGCCCCTACACCTTCAACGGCCGTTCCCACATCGACGGCGGCCTGCTCCAAAACCTCCCCGTGCCCCAGGTGATGGAACTCGGGGCGGACAAGATCCTGGCCCTCAAGATCAACAC
>JAGOIS010000144.1 GCA_017995495.1 Candidatus Cloacimonadota bacterium | reverse complement strand
GTATATGGATGTTCTGTACGGCATTGAAAATCCCCTGTTCATGGACCTGAAACACGGTACAGGGTTCATCTTCAAAACTCTGCTTCCCTGGTTGCCCCGGTTCCTGCTCACCATCCGCAAAATAAACCGCCTGCAGTATCCCGTCGAGGAATACCTGGCCTCTGTGATCAAGGATCCCTCGCTGCGGGATATCATCTCACAGCATTTTTTCAAGAACACCCCAACCTTCTTTGCCTTGAGCTATTTTTCGCTCTATCTGGACTATTTCTATCCCAAAGGGGGCGTGGGCAGGTTGGCGGAAGTTCTGAGGGACAGGATACTGGAGCTGGGCGGAGAGATCAGAACAGATACTTTGGCCGCCGGAGTATCACCTGCCGACAAGACGGTTACAGATCACAACGGCATCAGCTACACTTATAAGAACCTGATCTGGGCCGCCGACCTGAAAACTTTGTACAGAACAGCCTCAGCGCACAAGCTGCCGGCCGCGGTCAAAGCCAGATTCGAATCCACAAAAGGCAGACTGCTGCAAAACAGGGGCGCTGACTCGGTTTTCACGCTGTTCCTGGAGGTTGACGAACCCCTGGAAAGTTTTGCCCAAATAGCCAGGGGCCACTTTTTCTACACCCCATCGCGGCAAGGCTTGGGCGAAACGCACCGCGGGGAGCTGCAGGAGCTGCTGCGTAATTTTGAGCATGTAAACCGGCAGAGAATTCTTGTGTGGCTGGATAACTTCATCTCCCTCAACACCTTCGAGATCTCGATCCCCGGCCTGAAGGACAGGGAGACTTCTTCTGAAGGCCAGACGGGGGTCATCGTCAGTTTTCTGGCTGAATTTGAGCTATTCCAAAAAGTTGAGGCGGCAGGTTGGCTGCAGGAATTTGTCACCGGGATCGAGGAGCGCGTGATCAAAGTGCTGTCGGAGTCAGTATATCCCATGCTGCAGGATAAAGTGATATCCCGCTTTTCCTATTCGCCCCTCAGCATCCGAAACCGGATCGCCAGCTCCGAGGGGGCGATCGTGGGCTGGGAGTTTCAGCCCAATATGCCGGTGATCAATCAAATTCAGATCGCCGGCCGCTCTGTCCTTACGCCTCTGCCAGCTGTCTATCAAGCGGGTCAATGGGCTTACAGCCCGGCCGGGGTACCCATGTCCATCCTCACGGGAAAACTGGCCGCGAACAGGATAATTAAAAGCAGAGAATAATATAGGCTAATGTGGATCAGGGACCCTGGGTCAGGTCACTTGGTCGAACCCTCGCTCATCATCCAGATCTTTTGATAGAATCCGGGGTTCGCGGCGTAGTTTGCCTCGAAGCTGTAAACTCCATCCTGCCTTTTAAGCACGCCCTCATCCACCAGTTCCCGCCGAACCAGACAATGATCGTCATGCACCATGTGGATCACGGCATTGATCTCTTTTTCAGTGTAGCACCTGTCTGGCTCAAAGAGTTTGATTATTTCCAGATATACTATCCAGCGTTTCTTGTTCTGGGTGGGCAGGCGTTCCACCCTCCCGTCCCGGAAATAGGTGTGCAGCACCTTGTTACGCAAGGTTTCCCTCCGGTCAGGTTGTTCCCCAGGCAGCGCGGGCAGGAGGTCCTTCAGCTTCATCTCCAGGATCTCTTTCCTGAGGTGGTAAACGTTGTAATACTGCACTTTAACCGGGTACACCAAATCGGCTTGCTGCAGCTTTTTCAGATGCGCGGACACCGTGGAGACCGCCAGTTTCAGCTCCTCCGCCAGGTCCTCCACGCACCAGGCCTTGTCGTTCAAGAGCTTGATGATCTGCAGTCTGGAGTCATCCGCGAGAGCTTTAAATATTTGCAGGGAATTCATATCCACATCCATATCGTTATTTAACGAATCAATTTTGGGAAAGGCGAAACCGGTCAAGCTTTTTCTTGGCCGGCGAGGGTGGTTTTGGCCGCGCGGAATGCCGCGGCAGCGGTCAAACTTCGCGGGAATGTTTCGAGTGGCTGGGGTCGATGTAAACAAAATTCAACACAATAAGCCTAATATTGAAAGAAATAGCTTGACGCATATTCATTGCTGCCCAATATTTGAAGTTGAAATAAGGTCATGGTTCACAAGGTTGAATAATGATATCATGTTACCATTCTGATCATGGGTCGGCGGCCGCCTCCGGTTTGACCGCGCGGTGGGGCAAGAGCCTGAAACGAGCGGGCAGGCAAAGCCGGGAAGATCCTGCTCCGGACGAAGATGTGGCACTCGAGGGCCCATCCTGCAGCCAGGGGTCGGCGCATATCCCCAGGGAGGATAAGATGAACACAAGTAAATTTCTGGTTATCCTGATGCTTCTTTTGGCTGGCGTGGCCTGCCTATACGCCCAAAGCGAACTAGAATGGCTTTGGGCAAAACAGGCTGGCGGTACCGGGAACGATGAAGCTTTCCGGGTTGCTTTGGACGCCGGTGGAAACAGTTACACAACAGGTTATTTTTCCGGAACCGCCCAGTTTGGAGGCATTTTCCTCACCAGCAGCGGAGGGGCGGACATCTTCATTGCCAAAACGGATCCCAACGGCAATTGGCTGTGGGCCAGGCGTGCCGGAGGCACAGGCAACGACTGGGCTTACAGCATCTGCACGGATAGCGAGGGCAACAGCTATCTTACCGGCTACTTCAGGGATAGCGTTGTTTTCGGGGCGATGACGCTAAGCAGCGTTGGGCTGGAGGACATTTTCATCGCCAAAGTGGACACCAACGGCAACTGGCTGTGGGCAATCCGGGCTGGGGGTTCTGGCTTGGATGCCGGTGTGCGCCTCGCTTTGGATGGTAGCGAGAGTGTTCTGGTAACCGGGGCCTATGACGGCAACGCGACCTTTGGCCAGCAAACGCTGACAGGCAACTCCGGCTACAACATCTTTGTGGCCAAGCTCGATTTCTACGGTGAGTGGATCTGGGTGGCCCAGGCCAGCGGTACCGGCAACATGTACGGGAACGGCATCTCCACAGACGGCGGTAACTGCTATGTGATAGGCGGAATTTCCGGCAGCCTCAACTTCGGCGGTATTTCCGCGGCCTCCGTGGGAAACTGGGACATTTGCCTGGCCAAGCTGGATGGTGACGGAAACTGGATCTGGGTAAAACGGGCCGGGGGTTCCGAAGAAGATGCCGGCTACGCCATATCCACCAACAGCAACGGAAACAGCGTTATCACGGGCTATTTCCAAAGCAGAGGGGATTTCGGCGCCACCGCCCTCAGCAGCGCGGGGCTGCAGGATATCTTCATTGCCAGGCTGGATTCCGAAGGCAACTGGCTTTGGGCCAAACAGGCCGGCAGCACCTCCGCGGACTTCGGAGAGGACTGCTTCACCGATAATGGCGGAAACTGTTATGTGATTGGCAGCTATAGCGAATCATTCGTTTTCGAGAGCTGGGGTTTCAGCGGCGAAGGCGGCAATGATATCTTCGTGCTGAGGCTTGGCATTTCCGGAAACCTGCTTTCGGCCACCAGCGCCGGGGGGCCGGGACAGGATTGGGGACTCGGTATCGTTACCGACGGGGCCGGCAACTGTTATGCCTGCGGGGAATTTGCCTCCACCGTCCCCTTTGGAACAAACTCCCTTAGCAGCTCTGGAGGCTCGGACATCTGGGTGGCAAAACTCTCTGCCGGAGTGCCGGTTGAGGAAGATCTGGCGCCGGATCCGGCAGGCCTTTCCCGCCTGTATGATGCCTATCCAAATCCCTTCCGCGAAGGCGGAACAACCCTGATCGAAGCCAGGATCGCAAGCAGTGAAAGCGGCACCCTGAGCGTCTGCAACCTGCGCGGCCAAGTTATCCGCGGCCTGCAGCTGGGCTCCGGAAATCATCAGATCAGCCTGGCCAGCGGCGATCTGCCTTCCGGCATCTATCTGTATAAACTGCAAACGCCCAGCGTGCGCCTAGTTAAAAAGCTGGTGCTGTTGCGTTAAACCGCAGTCTCGCCCGTCATCCCCGTAGCCAGATGAGCTGATCTACCCGCCAGGTCCGGCTTCAGTAGAAAACTACGGCCGAGAACTGCCTCCGGAAGGTTTTTGTCCCATCCGTTGGCCGGGATTCCCAGGAAATGTAATATCTTCCCCGGGGCGCGATCCTGCCCGTGGAGGTCATGCCATTCCAAGTGAGCATCCCTTCCGCCGTGATCATAGTGTAATCAGCCAGAATGCGCACCAGGC
>JAGOIS010000143.1 GCA_017995495.1 Candidatus Cloacimonadota bacterium | reverse complement strand
TGAACGTGCAGCGCAAGAGCTTCCCGCTTTTGATCGACCTGAGCGCCATCAACGGTCTGGACCTCATCTCCTTCACCCGCGAGGGGATCAGGATCGGTGCCAACGAGAGCTACACCATGCTGCTGCAATCCGGGATCATCAAGACCGATCTGCCTGTGCTGCATGAGCTTGTGCGGCACATTGCCTCCACCCAGATCCGCAATTTTGCCACCCTGGCCGGCAATATTGCCAACGCCTCGCCGATCGGGGACACCCTGCCCTTGCTGCTGGCCCTGGATGCCTCGCTGGAGCTTTTTTCCTCGGCGGGGGTGAGGCGCGTTGCGCTGGCGGAATTCTATCTGGACTACCGCAAAACCGCCTTGAAGACCGGCGAGATCATCACGGCCATAGTGATCCAGCTACCCCGGCGCGATGCTTTTTTGAGAGCCACCAAAGCCGCCAAGCGCAAGGCGGTGGATATTTCCTCGGTGGTGACGGCGGTGCTGATCGAAACTGAAGACGGCAGGGTGAAAACAGCCCGCCTGGCCGCCGGAGGCGTGGCCGCGGTGCCCAAACTTTCGGTGCGGTTTCTCAAAGCCATGCTGAACATGGAACTCCAGGGCCTGCATCCCGCTGAGATCGCGGATTACGTGGCGGCAGAATTTGAACCGATAACGGATGTGCGCGGCTCCCGCGAGTACCGCTCCAAACTGTTGCGAAACCATGTTTTTGCCTATCTGCGGGACTTTCTGGGCGGGAGGAACTCATGAACAAACGACCCCACCATATCAGCGGAAAACTCCATCTGACCGGCACCTCGCGCTTCATCGCGGATGAGGCCGGCCTGCCGGGGATGCTGCAGGCCAGGTTTTTCTTTTCGCCGGTCGCCCACGCGAAGATCGTGAGTCTGGATGTTGGCAGGGCGGAGGCTGTTCCGGGAGTGGAAAGGGTGATCACCGCCGCGGACATTCCCGGCGAAAACCAGATCGGACACGTGATCAAGGACGAGCCTCTTTTTCCCGAAAGCGAGATCATGTATCTGGGGCAGCCACTGGCGATGGTGTTGGCGGCTGACGAGATCCTGGCGGAGGAGGCCGCGAAGCTGATCCGGCTGGAGTATGAAGAGTTGCCACCTCTGCTGGGCATCGATGAGGCGGACGCCCGCTCGGAATGGTACGTGCCCGAGCGGAAGATCGAACGCGGCGAAACGGACAGAGCCTTGTCTGAAGCGGCTTTCACCTTGACAGGGATCACCGAGTCCGCCGGCCAGGAACATTTTTACCTGGAGAGCCAGCGCTGCCGCGCCGTGCCCGGAGAGGGAAAGCAGATAACGCTTTTCGCAGCCACTCAGAGCACCATGGAAGTGCAGGAAGTGCTGTCTCACGTGCTGGGCATCCCGGCACACCACATCATCATCGACGTTCCCCGTCTGGGCGGGGCTTTTGGCGGCAAGGAACGGGCCGGGACACTCTGGGCTTGCCTGGCCGGACTGGGAGCCTTTGTATGCCAAAAACCGGTGCAGGTGCTGCTCAGCCGGGAAGAGGACATGCGCAGCACCGGCAAGCGCCATCCCTTCAAAAGCAGATGGAAAGTGGGCTTCGACGCCACAGGCAGGATCAGCGCCCTGGAGGTGGAACTGCTTTCCAACGGCGGAGCTTATGCCGACCTTTCCATCGCCATTCTGGAGCGAGCCCTCTTTCATGCTGAAAACGCCTACCACATCCCCAACGCCCGCATCCGCGGCCGGGCCTGCCGCACCAATCTTCCTCCCAATACGGCTTTCAGGGGTTTCGGCGCGCCCCAGGGCATATTTGTGATCGAAACGATCATGGACCGGATCGCCCGCAAACTGGAACTGGATCCGCTGGAACTGAGGCAAATTAACGTTTACCGCTCCGGCGACATCACCCCCTACGGCCAGCACGTGCGTGAAAGCAACCTGTTCGAGCTGTTGGCCAGGCTCCGCCAAAACAGCGATTATGAGAAACTGAAAGAGGAGGTGCGGGCTTTCAACGCCTCCCACGAGTTTGCCAAACAGGGGCTGGGCATCGTGCCGGTGAAATTTGGCGTATCCTTCACCACCGCCCTGCTCAATCAAGCCTCGGCGCTGCTCTGGACATATATCGACGGCAGTGTTTCGCTCAGCACCGGCGGGGTGGAGATGGGCCAGGAGGTGAGCACCAAATGCGCGATTGTGGTCTCCAAGATCCTGGGAATTTCCGCTGAACAGGTGCGGGTGGAAAGCAGCAACAGCCAAAGAGTGGGAAATGCTTCCCCCACAGCGGCTTCCACCGGCAGCGACCTCAATGGCAACGCCACCCGGATCGCCGCGGAAAAACTGAGCGAACAGCTTGTGCCGGTGGCGCGGGAGTTGCTGGCAAGACGAGGCGTGGAATGCGGCGTGGGAGAGATCCGCTTTGAAGACTCAAAGGTTTGGTGCGTGGCTGATCCGGCAACGCGGATCAGCTTTGCCGAGCTTGTGCGCGCAGCCTACAACGCGCGGGTCCCCCTGGCCGCCTACGGCTATTATCGCACGCCGGGATTGCATTTCGACCGCGAACGGGGGCAGGGAAATCCTTTCCACTATTACGTTTGCGGTTGCGCGCTGGTGCAGGCGGAGATCGCTGCCCTCAGCGGCGAACACAAAGTATTGAAAACCTTTATCGTCCACGAAAACGGCAACAGCCTCAGCGAGGAAATAGACCGCGGCCAGATCGTTGGCGCCTATGTTCAGAGCGCGGGTTGGTGCACGATCGAGGAGCTTCCGCAGGACGCCAGTGGCAGTTATCTGGCCATTAATCCTTCCACTTACAAGATCCCCACTGTGCGGGAGTTACCCGAACTGATGGAGTTGGAGATCGTTCCCGCCGGGGCTGAATACGCCAGCGTTTTTGGCAGTAAGGCCACCGGCGAGCCGCCCTTCATCTATGGCCTGGCGGTCTGGTTCGCCATCCAGTCAGCCGTTTTGGCGGCCAATCCAGAGGCGGAACTGAGTTTCCCGGCCACCCCGGAAGCGGTGCTGCTGGCTCTGGGATGAATCCGCCGGTCCGGGCTGTCATCGACATTGGCAGCAACTCCATCAAATGCGTTGTCGTCCAGGGTGTTGGACCTGCCTCCCGGATCGTCTGGGAAACAAATCAGGTCACCCGGTTGGGGGAGGAACTGGCGCGAACCGGAAAGATCGGGACCAAAGCTGCCGAGCGCAATCTGGAGTTTTTGCAGGAGGTAAGCAGTGTCTGCCAGAGCCTGGATGTGACAGAAATCCTGTGTGTGGGGGCTGAAACCCTTCGTCAGGCAGGGGACGCAGAACTTTTCGCGAGCCAGTTGAAATGTCGCACAGGCTGGAATCTGCATATTCTCACCCCGGAGGAGGAGGCGTCGTTGAGCTTTGAAGCAGCGGCAGAGCTGTTACCAGGCACAGAGCCATTTCTGGTGCTCGATTCCGGGGGTGGCAGCACGGAGTTCAGCTTTGGGCGTGATTCCCAGCTGCAATCCAGTCTGAGCCTGCCTCTGGGCGCGCTGATACTCACCCGTGGATTCATCCCCAGCGATCCGCCGGCCCGGGAAGAACTGCTTGTGGTGGAAAGGCAGATCCAAAACTTTTTGCAGACAGCCTTCCCGCATCCGGAACCGCTGCACGCCGTTGCCTGCGGCGGAGGAGTGAACGCGATGGCAGCTGTGGCCTTGGTCTTGGATCCCTTTGACGCTTCTCTGGTGCAGGGTTTTTGGCTATCACGGGAAGAGATCCGGCGCCAGATCAGGCTTTACAGGTTGACCACCACGAGTGAACGCTCACGGATAATGGGTTTGCCGCCGGGCAGGGAGGAGATCATTCTGGCCAGCGCGCTGATCCTGCAGGGGATAGCCAAGCACTTTGCTCTGGAGGGTGTTAAGGTTTGCAGCCGGGGCATCCGGCATGCGCTGTTGGGATCAAAATATCAGGATAGATTTCAGATCGTAAAAAAAATGGTGGGCCCAGAGGGAGTCGAACCCCCGACCATCCGGTTATGAGCCGGAAGCTCTACCAGCTGAGCTATAGGCCCCTCATCCATATTCTCTCCTTTCATTTTCAGGCCTATGTTCTGTCAAGAGAAATTAGTTGCAGGGCAGCAAGGAAAAAGGATCGGGGCGTAACTCTCCTGAACAAACACCATTCCGGCTGAGACGCAGGTGAAGCGACGCGTAAGTTCTTGGCTTACAACAAACAACATGGAGTGTTCAGATATTCAAGGCGTCACAGGTAAGGTACAGTATATCGCTGCCAGGTGTTCCTGTGGAGAAAAAACTTGACAT
>JAGOIS010000142.1 GCA_017995495.1 Candidatus Cloacimonadota bacterium | reverse complement strand
GATGAAAAGATATTTGACGATCGCGGCTGTGATGCTGCTTGGCCTGAACCTATTGGCAACCAGTTATGTGGCCGGGATACCGGTTGAACGCCTTTTGGCCAAAGCCCCGGGCGCGAGCCTGAATGAGGCAATGCGCCGGCTGGACGCGGAAGGATGCGGGATCCTGCATTACGACGCGGAATTCGCCATCGCGCTGGTGCCGGAGGGAAACCCCGACTACCTCATCCATCGCCTGACAGAACCGGGCAGCCCGCAAAAACTCTATCTGGTGGGCAAGATCCCCGGACAGGGACAACCTGAACCTGGCGCCGCGGGCAGGATATTGCTGGAACTGGAGTCAAGCTACCTGCTGGAGAGCGGGCTGGACGAGATCCAACTCCGGGCACTGATCCCCCATCCCTTCACCCTGCTGGGACCCGAGCCCATGCGCTTTTCCCAGGTCGGCAGAATCGCGGACCAAGAACCGGCCAGGCGCGCGGATATTGACCAGATGGTGGATCTGGTGGACGCGAACTCGGTGCTGAGCCTGATCCAGAGCCTGCAGGATTTCCGGACCCGCTATGCCCCGGCGTCAAACCGTCTGCAGGTGGCCCAGTGGATCCAACAGAAGTTCATCGAATTTGGCGTCACGGACACCCAGCTGCAGCCATTTTCCTGGCAAAACACCACCCAATACAACGTGGTGGCCACCATCCCCGGCAGCGTCTATGAAGACCAGTACATCATCGTGGGCGGCCATCACGATTCGGTTTCGGGCAACAGTGACTCCTACGTTTTCGCCCCCGGCGCGGATGACAACGCCAGCGGCAGCGTGGCCGCGCTGGAAATGGCGCGGGTGATGATGGCCAGCGGCTACCAGCCCCGCACCTCGATCCGGTTTGTGACCTTTGCCGCGGAGGAATTCGGCCTCTGGGGGGGCAAATACTATGCCCAGACGGCATATCAGACCGGGCAAAACATCCGCCTGATGATCAATCACGACATGATCGCCAATCAAACCACCCCCCCGCCCTGGCAGGTTCGCCTGATGCCTTACGACGGCTCGCAGGAGCAAAGCGCCCACGCGGAGCAGCTCACGCAGCAGTACACGGACCTGGATGCCTACTTCGGCAGCCTGAACAGCGGCAGCAGCGACAGCCATCCCTTCTGGCAGAATGGCTACTCCGTGATCTACTTTTTTG
Organism: Candidatus Cloacimonadota bacterium; assembly: GCA_017995495.1. GTDB lineage: Bacteria > Cloacimonadota > Cloacimonadia > Cloacimonadales > Cloacimonadaceae > Syntrophosphaera. The sequence goes on along the minus strand of JAGOIS010000142.1, from coordinate 3,095 downwards.
AAAGCGAATTCTCGCCGGTGTATCACTCCGACCAGGACTTGGTGGCCAATATCAATCCGGACTACTGCGCGGAAGTGATCAGGGCTTCGGTGGCCTGCGCCGCCTCCTTCGCGGACATGCCCTCCGCCCCGGTGGGAGTAACCGCGCAGGATTACGGGACCGGGTCCGCCATGCTGGTGCGCTGGGAAGACCTGAACGATCCCCTGATCGCGTCCTACAACGTTTACCACAGCCGGGTGTTCGGCGATTGGGGAGCCCCGGAGAACAGCACCGCAGATTCCCTGGCCATCCAGGGCCTCACCGAGGGCGAGCTCTATTACTTTGCCGTGAGCTCGGTGGATACCGGCGGCAACGAAAGCTATCTGATGTTCGCTTCCGGCACACCCCTGTCCTCTCCGCTGCCGCCGCGGAACTTTACCGGCCAGCCCCAGTATCAGAGCATCGCCCTGGATTGGGACGACAACGGCGAATATGACCTGGACGGTTACCAGCTTTACCGCTCGGAAAGCCCGGATGTGCCGGGTGTGCAGATCGGCGGCCTGATCAGGGACAGCGAATATCTGGACAGAGATGTGGTGGGTTCCGGCAATTACTATTACTACAGCCTCTGCGCCCTGGATGAAGAGGGCAACCACGGGCAGTTCACCGAGGTGTTGAAAAGCCGTCCTGTTTCACTGGACCAGGGGATCCTGATCATCGACGAAACGGCCAACATGGGCGGAACCAATCCCCTGCAGCCCAGCGATGAGCAGGTTGACGACCACTACGCTTTCATAACCACAAACTTTGAGACCTCCACGCTGGACCTGAATGACCTGGGCGAAGAGCTGCGCCTGGCCGACATTGGCGTGTTTTCCTCCATCCTCTGGCATGGGAATGACCTTGCCAGCATGGACAGCCCGTATTTCGCCAAAGACGAGCTGCAAAAATACGTCCAGGCGGGGGGCAACATCCTGTTCAGCGTTTACAAGCCCTCCCTGGCCTTTAACCTCAACACCAACTATCCCGCCTATTTCGCCAGCGATTCCTTCATCTTCGCCACCATCGGGATCGCCGAGGCTGCCTACAGCAGTTCCGCCCGCTTCCGTTTTGCCGAGCCGGCGCACGACCAGTTTCCCGCCGTCTCGATCGATCCGGCCAAAACCAGTTCCAGCCTGAACGGACATCTCCTCGGCGTGGAAAGCATTGGCCCCAATCCGGATTGCGCCACCATCTACAACTACGGTTCCGACTACGAGGCATCAACACCCCAGGGAGCGATGAACGGCTTGCCGGTGGGCGTGCTCAACCTGAATGGCAGCGGCAAGGTCTGCGTGGTGAGTTTCCCGCTCTACAACCTCTATCAGGATGACGCCCAAAGCCTGGTGGAATACGTGTTCACCGAGTATTTCAACGAAAGCATCAGCCCGGCGGACGATCCCTCGCTGACGCCTGCCGGCGGGATCTCCATCACCCCCAACCAACCGAACCCCTTCCAAGGCGAAACCAGTTTCCGGGTGGAAGTGAAAAACAACGCCCAGCCTTTGCGGGTGGATGTTTACAACCTCCGCGGCCAGCTGGTGAGGACCCTGTTCAGCGGCAACAGCCCCAAATCGGTGATGCATCGCTGGGACGGCTTGGATGAGGGCGGAAAACCCGTCTCCAGCGGGATCTACCTGATCCGCGCCAGCCAGGATGGAAACTCGGCGCAGCGCAGGATCGCGCTGATCCAGTAACCCCCTGTAAGAATTATCCGGATGGAAAAAGCCGGCGGCAACTGCCACCGGCTTTCTTTATCCTGTTCAGATCAGGCTGCTCAGCTGCCCAGGGTGGCAACCATCACGGCCTTGATCGTGTGCATGCGGTTTTCAGCTTCGTCGAAGACCACGGAGTTGGGTGATTCGAAAACATCGTCGGTCACTTCCATGGCGCTAAGTTTGAACTTCTCGTTGATCTGCCTGCCGATGGCGGTCTTGAGGTTGTGGAACGCGGGCAGGCAGTGCATGAAGAGGGTGCCCTCGTTGCCGGTCTTTTTCATCATGGCGGCATTCACCTGATAGGGTTTGAGGAGTTTTATCCTTTCGGCCCAAACGCTGTCCGGCTCGCCCATGGAGACCCAGACGTCGGTGTAGATGACATCGGCGTTTTTGACGCCTTTGGCGATGTCGTCGGTGATGGTGAGGGTGGCGCCGGTGGTTTTGGCCACGTCCTTGCATTTCTTCAGCAGCGCGGCTTCCGGGAACAGCGCTTTGGGGCTCACGATGCGGAAATCCATCCCGGTTTTGGCAGCGCCGATCATCAGGGCGTTGGCCACGTTGTTGCGGCCGTCTCCGGCATAGACGAAGACCATGTCATGGAGGGGCTTGTGCAGGTGTTCCATGGCGGTGAGGAAATCAGCCAGCACCTGGGTGGGGTGGTCTTCATTGGTGAGGCCGTTCCAGACGGGCACACCAGCGTATTTGGCCAGCTCTTCCACGATCTCCTGGCCGTAGCCGCGGTATTCGATGCCGTCGTACATGCGGCCCAGAACCCTGGCGGTGTCCGCGATGGATTCCTTTTTGCCCATCTGGCTTCCAGTGGGACCCAGGTAGGTCACATGAGCGCCCTGGTCGAGGGCTGCCACTTCAAAGGCGCAGCGGGTGCGGGTGCTGTCTTTTTCAAAGATCAGGGCGATGTTTTTGCCTTTGAGGCGGGGTTGCTCGGTTCCGGCGTATTTGGCTTTTTTGAGGTCCAGCGAGAGGTCCAGCAAAAATCTGATCTCCTGGGGCGAAAAGTCCATCAGGGTCAGAAAATGGCGGTTTCTGAGATTGTAGGGCATGATTTTCTCCTTGTCATGATTTTGTCTTTGAGTGCCAGAAAATCCAGCCTTGCTTTCCCGGCAAGATTTTTTCCTTGTCTGTTTGGCGGTCTCCCAAAAAAGTGAATTCTGTGGATGGTTTCATTCGACTGAATTTTGCAGGAAAAGCCTTGCTGACAGGTATAATATCAAGTGGGCCAAACCTGAAGGATGAGATCACATATCTGTTTAAAGGATAAAATAAGATTATGAAACACATGCTGACCCTTCTGCTGTTGCTGCCTCTGGCCCTGCTGGCCCAGCAATATACCTTGGACGA
>JAGOIS010000141.1 GCA_017995495.1 Candidatus Cloacimonadota bacterium | reverse complement strand
TATCTGTCCCGCACGGAGCTGATCACCATTCCCGCAGGCGGAACGGCCGGGCACGATTTTGTGCTGGCCCAGACCACCGCCATCCCCGCGGGGGATGAGCTGACCAGCCCGGCTGGCGTGAGCCTGAGCCAAAACCAGCCCAATCCCTTCAATCCCAGCACCAGCATCAGCTTTAACCTTCCGGCGGATCAATCCGCCTGGCTGGGCATCTACAACCCCCAGGGCAGGTTGGTGAGGATCCTGCAGGACGGAAGCCTGAGCCGGGGCACGCATCAGCTGCTCTGGGACGGCCTGGATGAGCGCGGAAACGAGGTGGGCAGCGGGATCTATCTTTATGAACTAATCAGCGGCGGCCAGCGGCAGACCCGCAGGATGGTGCTGCTCAAGTGAGCCAAATCATGAGAAAAACACTGATCCTGTTGACGTCCGCCTTGATCGTTCTGACCCTGCTTGCCTGCAAGGACAACAAACCCGACCCAGGCAGCGAGGAAATCGAGGGAACCCGGTTTCGCCGCGACGCCAGCCTGACGTTCAGTTCCCCGGACGGGACCCCCAAGGCCAGATTTGAGGTGGAGATCGCCTCCACCCCGCGGGCGATCACCCAGGGCCTGATGTTTCGGGAAAGCATGGCCCCCAACCAGGGCATGCTGTTCGACCCTGAGGGCTTGTCCGACAGCGGTTTTTGGATGAAGAACACCTACATCCCCCTGGATATGGTCTTTATTGACGACCAAAACCGCGTGATGAGCATCGCGCGGGATACCAAACCTTTCAGCACCGAACTCATCCCGCCGGGCGGCGTCTACAGATATGTTCTGGAGATCAATGCCGGCCAGGCGGAGAAACAAAATCTCGTGATCGGAGACAAGATCGAATGGACAAAAGAATAGCACGGAACACCCTCCTGAGCGTGAGCTGCCTGGCTTTGCTGGCGCTGCTCTCCTGCGGCAGGGAAATACCCGAAACAGGCAGGGAAACAGCCAAAGAAAGCGCGCCGAGCCGCCGGGAGAAACCGGCCGGGAAGACAAGCACTGCCAAGGACACCGCCAAGGTGGCTGAGAAGGCGGCGGTGGATAAGAAGGTGGAAGCCAAGGACAAGAAATTGCCCCTGGCCAAATTTGACTACAGTTGGTCGGATTCCAAGGACATTCCGGACATCGTGATCGTGATCGACGATTTTGGCAACAGCACCGCCCTCCTGGAAGATTTTGCCAAGCTGCCATCCGAGGTTGTGTTTGCCGTGCTGCCGGATCTTTCGGCCACAACCAGGGCTGGACAGGTGGCCTCCCAATACGGGCACGAGGTGCTGCTCCACGTGCCGATGCAGGCTTCCGGAGGGGAAAATCCCGGCGCCAGATACATCAAGACCAGCTCCACCCGGGAGGAGATCGCCGAACTGCTCTCCGCCTTCAAATCCCAACTGCCGATGGCCATCGGCGTTAACAACCACATGGGAAGCGGCGTGACCGCCAACCGGGAGACCACGGAACTGCTGCTCAAGGAACTCCACAGCCGCAGGCTCTTCTTCCTGGACAGCTACACCTCGTCCTCCAGCACCGGCCCTTCCCTGGCCCGCAGTTTGGGCTATCCGGCCCTTAAACGCGACATCTTTCTCGATGTGCCGGACAATTCCGACGCCACCCTGGCCGCCAAGATATCGTCCCTGAGCAAATACAAGGGACGGCGTGAGCCTGTGGTGATCATCACCCACTGCCACAACCGCGCCAAATTGGACGCGCTGCAGAAATTCATCACCCAGATCCAAGGCATGGGGCTGAGGCTAACCACCATCTCCCGAGCCAGGAACCTCGCCGCCTGAGGCAGTTTCCGCAAGGGGAGATATGGGAAGCCGCCAAGAAATCGCGGATTACCTCGTGGGGCAGATCTCCGACGCGGGGGAGGTTTTTGCCCGCAAGATGTTTGGGGAGTATGGCATCTACTACGGCGGCAAAATGATCGCCCTCATCGCGGACGACCAACTCTTCATCAAACCCACCCCGGCCGGCAAGATCCACCTCGGCGAGGTTGAGGAAGGCCAGCCCTATCCGGGGGCCAAGCCCTGGCTGAGGGTCCCGGAAGAACGCTGGGACGATGCCCAGTGGCTGGCGGAACTGGCCAGAATAACCGCGGACGCGCTGCCGCCGCCCAAACCCAAGCCCCCCAAAAAGGCCAAAACCCAGGCATGACCGAAGCAACTCGCTGCCCCTGGCCGGGCGCCGACGCGCTGATGCTGAAGTATCACGATGAAGAGTGGGGAGTGCCGCTGCACGACGACCGCAAGCTGTTCGAGTTTCTGGTGCTGGACGCGTTTCAGGCTGGGCTTAGCTGGTCCTGCGTGCTCCACAAGCGGGAGAATTTCCGGGCGGCGTTCCAGAATTTTGAGCCCCGGCAGATCGCCGCGTTCGACCCCGCGAAGACAGCCCTGCTGTTGGCTGATCCCGGCATCATCCGCAACCGGCTGAAGATCGCGGCCACCATCTCCAACGCCCGGGCATTTTTGGCCGTCCAGGCTGAGTTTGGTTCCTTCGACCGCTTCATCTGGCAATTCACCGGGGGCCAGCCGCACGTGAACGCCTGGACCGAAGAGGCCCGGATCCCAGCCAGAAGCCCGGAATCCGACGCCATGAGCAAAGAGCTCAAACTCCGCGGCTTCAAGTTCGTGGGCAGCACCATCTGCTATGCCTTCATGCAGGCCGCGGGGATGGTGAACGACCATCTGGTGAGCTGTTTCCGGCATCGCGAAGTTCAGACCTCCCGCTGATCCCTTCCTTCCCCTGTCCAGGATGGCTTCCCAATATGTAGCTGACGTCTGGCTGACGGCTGAATCCGGCCTTAACCCGGCCGTGAGCTGGAGATGAATGGCAGATCAAACAGCGGGGAGGCGTCCCTTGGCCTGGCTGACTTGATTCCGCACAAAATGGCCGTTGTAAACTGACACCCAAAGCCGCAAGAAGTGACACAAGGGGAAAGAGGACATTGACCATTCAAAACCAAAGCCCGGAGTCCGCAATCCAATGAAATCTGTGAAAGATTCCATAAGACTATCCTAAACGAATTCCACCAGGTTGCCTTCCGTAAGAAACTCTCTCGAAGCAGGGAAGAACTGCAACCTTATGTTGATCAATGGATTCACTACTACAACAAGAAGAGACCACATTCCGGAAAATACTGCTTTGGAAAGACCCCCATGCAAACTTTACTTGACTCAATTCAGCCGGCGAAAGACAAAGTAATCGGCAGTAAATTCTCGGTGACTATCAACACCGAATGTCAGACATCGTCTTGACTACTACACTGGATACCGTAGAATACTAACGCGAAGATAACCATCATTTATCAGAAAAGGGGAGAGAATGGCAGAATCGAGCAAATTTACTTGGGTCCAAACCCACAAAGAGATAGTGCAATATCTAAAGAATATGAAAGACCGCCAACCAGAGTTGATCTCCGAACTGGAGAAAGCTGGGGTTGATAACTTTACTGATCGGGACGCCAGCGGAATGACTTTCAAGCTCAATGAAATGGAGCCCTTCACCTTCTTCTTTTATATCTATAAGTACGGAGATCACAAGAGACTTCAGGTGCTCCAAAACCTTGCCCAAAGCTTGCGATTCACCATCCCCAGTGATGCAGATGGAGTGCCTTCAGCGAATGCCATTAGTGTGCGTATCTTCCCCCAAAAGGATATACGGACGCATGACGAGGTAAACAGACTGTGGGCTTTGTTCCACAAAACAATAACGCATTCTGTCACTGACAACGATTTTGAGGACGCGCTGAAAATAGTGTCCGTTGGCAAGGCCAAATTGACAGAAGCTTTTTTTATGGTTGATCCAGAATACTACCTGTGTATTGATGGACAGACAAGGCCATATATCAAGGAAGTTTTAGGCATTGATCCCAAGTTCAACACCTACTCCGAATATATGGCGATACTGCAAAAAGTTAGGGAAAAGACAGATATGCCGTTTCCAGAACTATCCTTTACTGCATGGATGTGGAATACACAGCAGAACCAGACTAACTATTGGGTCTTTCAAGCGAACCCGAAAATGTATGATCTTATAGGGGCTTTACGGGAGGGTAGCGTATCAAGGTGGAAAGTTAACGCGCACCGTGACAAGATTCATATAGGTGACAAAGTAATACTCTGGGCAACTGGGACGGATGCAGGTTGTTACGCATTGGCTGAAGTGACGGGTGAACTGGATATGATTGCCAAAGACGAGAAAGAGAAAGTGTTTTACAAAGACGAATCATATGCGCAAGCTCAACCC
>JAGOIS010000008.1 GCA_017995495.1 Candidatus Cloacimonadota bacterium | reverse complement strand
TTCCCAGGCTGTCGCCGACCAGGATCAGGTCGATCTCGCTGGCTGCCACGCAGCGCGCCATCGAATAATCGTAGGCTGTAACCATCGTGATCCTGGTTCCGGCTTTTTTCAGGTCGCTGAATGAATGTACATTTTTGGAACTGGTCTTAGTCATCTAGTCTTCCTTGCCTGGCCCCAAGCCAGGTGTTTCAAATATCTCAAGCATTGAGCCCATGCTCCCAAAGACCGCCGGCAGATCGATGCGGGAGGAGGCACAGGGGCTTTGGACTGGGCTCAATCTCCGTCTCTGGGCTCGTTGGTGTCTCCTTCCCGCTCGTCGGAATCCTCGCTGGCCTCATCTCCTTCCCTGCCAAAATAATCTCCAGCATAACCGGATTGGTTGATGGCCATGTCGTAGATTATGCGGCCGTTGCGATACCAGCCGAGGAAACGTCCGTTAAGCTTGCCAAGGCGGTAGATGGCGCTCATTTGCGGGGCGCCGTCGGGATACCAAAGGTACATCGGGCCTTGCTGCAAACCTCTGAAGAGGCTGATAACCCGGGCAAGGTTGCCGTTTTCGAAGCGTTCGAAGGCAATTCCGCTGAACGGCAGGCCGTCCAGGGACCACATGTCGCCCTCCTGGACCAGTTCACTGATAGGAACGGCGGTCTTGGGCAGGACGAAGGTTTTCATCAGATCGAACTCATCCGTGTTGCTTTGGGCGGCCAGAACACCCAGGATCGAGACCAGAAAGAGAGCCAGCAGCAGCCTAATCAGAACGCCGTTTTTACTTAAGTTGGGCATCTATCACTTCCTTGGGGGCATAATTCATGTTTACAATATAATAAGGCAAATGGGGACCTGTGTCAACAATAATCAGCATTTTGAGGCCCCTTCACCAATACAATTGAGCAGCTCAAAATTCCACTTCGCCCGGGCCAGGTATCTGCTTGATGGCGCCGCCATCATTCATATCACGGCAAGGCCCGGCTTCGATCTCGGCGCTGTCTGTGTAGCCCCGTTTTTCCCAGAATCCGGGGACGTAGGATTCCGTCAATTCCACCTTAACCACCGATTTGGCGGATTTGTAGCCCCAAAGATAGGGTATGAAGGCGCGCACGGGGCCACCGTAATCCTCACTCAGATACTGATGATTGAAAGTGTGGGCAAGCAGCGATTTTTCCATGCGGGCCACATCAATGGGGATCGAAGTGTCATAGGTCTCGCCCACAGACCAGAAACGCAGGTATTGGCAGGACGGTTTGGCCCCAACCTCATCCAGCAGGGTGGAGAGGGAGACGCCTTTCCAGAGCCCTCTTGAAGACCAGCGGGTCACACTGGTGAGGCGGCCGTCAACCTCTGTCTGGGGAAGGGCGTTTAGTTCGTTCCAGGTGAAGGAACGTGGCTTGTCACAAGCCCCGGTGACCTCGATCACCCAGTTTTCCCGGTCCAGTTTGCCCGGATGTCCCTCCGCCCAGAAGATGGGGGTGTTGATGTCGGCGAGTGTTTTCAAACTGTCTCCTTGTTCTTTATTGTTTTTACCTGCGGCCCCGCTTTCGCCGGGCTCGCCGGAACAGGCCTGAACCATCAGCATTAGAGCAATGGTGAAGATCATGAGGATTCTTGGTTTCATGCTGGCTCATCTTCCTTGATAAACAAGCTGGCGATGATGTCCGTGGGCAAAATCGAGGCTGCGTCACGTTTTTGGGCCAGGATCTCCGCGGTTCTTCCCAGCAGATAGGATGCCTTGATGGCGGCGTTGGGAATGCTCTCCCTCTGCGCCAAAAATGAAGTGATGATGCCTGCCAGCACGTCTCCGCTGCCACCAGTGGCCAGGCCGTCATTGCCGGAGGTGTTGATCACTGTCTGATTTGCGTCGTGATAGATACTGTAATAACTCTTCAGCAGGACCCTGGCGGAGTGTTTGGCAACGAACTCGCGCAGGAATCCCAGGCTGTCTTGAAGCAGGTCGAAAGTGGCCACTCCCGTAAGGCGGGCAAATTCACCCCAGTGCGGCGTTAGGAGTATGTTTTGCCTGGAGAGATATTTCAGGAGATCGGGATTTTCGGAGATCAGGTTGATCCCATCCGCGTCCACCACCAACGGTGCCTCCACGTTTTTGAGCACGATCTTCAAAAGCTGGAGGGCATAATCGTCACGCCCGAGGCCGGGTCCGATCAGCACCGCGGAAGCGTCAGAGAGAAGATGGAGCAGGGCTTTGGCATCAGGCTTTCCCGTGCGCGGAAGTTCGGGGATGGCCAGAGAAAGTGCTTCGGTGAGTTTGAGGGTGTAAACAGCCATAAGCTCAATGCGAGGGAGCACGCAAGCGTACCCGCAACCCGCTCTCAACGCCGCCTGGGCGGCCATCACCGAGGCTCCGGTGAAACCCGGGACACCGCCGAAAATGAAGACCTTGCCATAATAGTTTTTGTGGGCTTCCGCAATGCGCAGCGGGGGGAGGAAGTCCTCTGGCTGGTACAGCTTCACGGCTTTCAAGCCCTGGTACAATTTGGAGGGAATGCCGATATCCACCCAGTGACAATTGCCGCAAGTGCCACTGCCAATGCCGGTCACGTGGCCGGTTTTCATGCTGGCGATGGCGATAGTGGCATCGGCTTCGATGCAGGTTTTGCCATAGCCTGTGTCGGAGTCAAGGCCGGAGGGGATATCCACGGAAACCGTAAACGGGGTTACACAGTTGACCGCGGTGATAAATTCATCCAGCCAGGGTTTCAATTCGCCCTTGAATCCTGTGCCAAAGATGGCGTCGATCACCAGGCTGCTCTTGCCAATGCGACCCCGCGCCAATTTCAGGTTATCGGCTGAGGTAATTGACTGGATGGAAAGGCCCATTTTTTTGCAGAGTTCAAGATTGACCTGAGTTTCCGGGCTGAGCCTGCCTGTGGCTACATGCAAGATGGTGACCTCGCATCCCCAATTGCTCAAGTAGCGGGAGATCACGGCACCGTCGCCGCCGTTGTTGCCGCTGCCGCAAAGAACGCAGATGGGTCCGGCAAGCCGGTCTGGATAATTGTCGACAATGGTTTCGGCGCAGGACCTGCCGGCGTTTTCCATCAGGACCCTGGCTGGAAGCCCGAAATCTTTGATGGTGCGCAGATCCAGATCCTTCATCTGGGCTGAACTAAGCAGATGACGCATTCAATACTCCTGGTTTCACTGTTCTTTACTGAGCTTGATCTCGAAGGTGGTGCCTTCACCCAAGGTGCTTTCCAGCACGCGGATGTGGCCATGATGATACTCTTCGATGATGCGCTTGGCCAGGCTGAGGCCCAGCCCCCAGCCGCGTGTCTTGGTGGTTACGCCGGGCTCGAAGATCTTCTTCCATTGCGAGCGGGCGATGCCCTTGCCTTCGTCGCGGACATGAATGTACACGTGCTGTTTGTTCTGGGTGGCGGTCACAAAGATGTTACCGCCCTTTTGCGACATGGCATCCACGCAGTTTTTGATCAGGTTTTCCATAGCCCACTTAAATAAATCCTTATCCAGCAGCACATTAACTCCCTGGATCTTGGAAATGAGGTGGAGTTCGATGCGGGAGCCAAGATGGGGCAGTCGGGCCTGGAAATAGGAGCTGATCTCTTCCAGCAAGGAATGAAGCTCCACTGGGTTGAGTTTTGTCTGCGAGCCCACCTTGCCGAAGCGGGAGGCGTTGTAACTCAGCAGATCAAGGTCTGTGGTCATTTGATCCAGCACTTTGTTGTATTCTTCCTGAGACATCGACCCCGGCGGGCTGAAACGCAAGCGCTCCAGCCATCCCAACAGCGAGGTTATCGGAGTGGCGAACTGGTGTGATGTTTCTTTGGCGAGGCCAATCCAGAGGGTGTCCTTCTCAGTGCGATGCAGCAAGATCAGGCCGTAAGCGCCGAAAGCCAGGATCAAGCCTACCAACAGCAACTCCAACAAAACCAGGGACCCGATGCGCGACAACGACTTGGGAGCAGTGAAATAGATGTAGCCCAGCTGTTCGGAAGCTTGGGCAACGGGGACTTCGCTCATCTGCTGCATTTTTTCCTTCAGCAGGGATCGTTCTGCGGCCGAAATCTGCTCCCAGGCCAGGTTTTCCGGAACGTCCATATTCCGCCAGTAACGAGGATTCTTGGCGCGGTCAGTGACCACCACCGAGTAATCGATGCCTTTGATGAAATCCTGAAGCGATACAGGTTTGGCGATATAGACATAGTTGATGATGTTGCCTCGTTCCTTCAGTTCGGTCCGGTTCATTTTCTCCATTTCCTGATGCAGCAGGAGTCTGGAGTCTTCAGGCAGGTCATCATAGCTAATGTCTGACGGCACCTGAACCTGATTCCAGAATTGGGGGATGGTGTCGGCGTCGGTGATGATGACAGGGATTGGATTTTTCTTGGGAAATTCGAAGAAAACATAGTTGCTGATGGCGGATTGAAAATCTTCCTCCTGCAAGGATTCAAACCTTTGGGAGGTGATTTCGGCCAGCATTTGTGCGTATTTTTCCGACTGCTTCAGGTAGCCATCGGTATAGGCAATGTACTTGGCGAATATGCGGGGAACGTATTCCTGTTCGCGCTTGGCATTTTGGATCAGGATCTGGGCGTAGATGGCAAAGGCGACAAAGATCAGCAGGCTCCCGAGGATCAGATAGAGGCGCAGGGCCCTGAAGTTATCTGTCTTTTTTCGCGAGATCCCAGACGGCGTCGAGTTCTTCAAGGCTTGCTTCATGGATGTCGTCTCCGTTTTGACGGTAATGTTCTTCGATGTAGTTGAAGCGCTGGTGGAACTTGCGTGACGTTTCTTTGAGCGCGCTTTCCGCGTCGATATGCAGCTTGCGGGCAAGATTGACCAAAGTGAACAGCATGTCTCCCAGCTCGTCCTTGATCATCAGGTAATCTTCCGCTGCCAGCGCTTCATCCAGTTCTCCGCGCTCCTCGGTAAGTTTGTCCATAATGGGGGCTATCTCCGGCCAGTCAAAACCAACTGAAGCGGCTTTCTCTTGGGTCCGTTGAGCGTAGATCAGGGCCGGAAGGGCTCTGGGGATTCCCTCCAGAACGCTTTTGCGGTCGTTCTTCTCCAACTTTTTCAGCCGTTCCCAATTCATCTTGACTGCGTCGGCGTCGGTTACATCAGCCTGCCCAAACACATGGGGATGCCTTCGCACCAGTTTGTCCCTTATGCTATCGAGCACGTCCGCGATGTCGAAGCGCCGTTCCTCAGCCGCGATCTGAGCCTGGAACACTATGTGCAGCATCAGGTCACCCAGTTCCTCCATCAAAGCGGCATCGTCTTCGTCTTCAATGGCCTCAACCGCTTCGTATAGTTCCTCAATGAAATTTGGAACCAGGCTCTGAGAAGTCTGTTTGACATCCCAGGGGCAGCCGGATACGGGATCGCGCAGTTGGGAAATGATGTCCACCAGATCTTGAAATTCCTTCATTCTTTCTCCATTTTTGGCTTGCTGGCGCGGGCAAGCATGTACATCAAGGCCAGAGTGACCCAAAATGCGAGACTCACGGAGTATTGCTGAATGAATATATCGGTTAGGCAGGCAATCAGCAAGGCCACGATCCCGACCAGGACGGCAAGATGGAAATTGCCCTCATCCTGCTTTACCACGTTCAGGTAATATCTGCGCAAAATCGCGGCGATCACGTAAAAATAACTCACAAAGCCAAACACTCCCAGCTCAAGCCAGATCTTCAGAGGCAGATTGTGGGAATGCTCAGCGTAGAAAAAGTCCAGCGGAACAGCCCCCGCGTACCAGTATTTCCAGGTGTCGATGCCAATCCCAAACCAGGGATGCCGGCCGATCTGTTGCAAAGAGTAATACCAAGCCAAGAACCGAATGTAGATCGAGAAGTCGAAGGAAAAGCCCAATTCGATCCTGCTGACCATGGATGAAGGTATGATCAGCGGGACCAGTAAGATCATTCCCATCCCCAAGAGACGCATTCTCTTGATCTTGAGCATCAACAACAGAAGTCCGGCAAAAACCGCCACCAAGGTGATGCGGGTATAGGTGTAGAGCATCCCCAGCAAAACCGTCAGGGCGCACAAATACCACAGATAGCGCTGCGAGGACCGGCCAGCCCGCACTCCCAGGGCAATGGCAAAAAAGAAAGCCAGGAGATAGAAGCCGTTGATGGTCATCGCTGTTATCCAGAGCGAACCATATCTCTCGTCCGGGTTTAGCAATGCCATCGCCACTCCCACAATGGCCAAAAATGTCCCGATCAGGACAACCGCTCTCAGCCAGATCAGATAATCTGCCTGGTTGAGCCGGCTGTTCCCGGAAATGATCAGCAGCAGGCTTGGCACCAGCGCCGTGGCCATAAAGATCAGGTTCGCGTCCTCATTGCCGCGGGATCGGACGAGGCCGTAAACTGAGGTGGCCACCAGCACCAGGAGCATCAGTGGGTGGGGAATGTGGAACTTCTTCATCTCCGAGCGCTGAAACTCCAGCAGCAGGCTGGCCAATAAAATGAACAGCACGCAGATGAAGGCAGTGGGAATGGGCTTGATGAAGAACAGGGTCGAAAACAGCAGGCTATTGCTGACACTAACCCCAAAGAGTAGAATTGTCAGCAGCCAGGCGCTCAGAACCCCTCCCACGAAACCCAGCTGGCGAAACTCAGTCTGCTGAACTCCCACCGCCACGACAAGCACCAAAATGGCGGTGCCTAGATAGGCAATGCTGGGGGCCAGGCGTTTGAGGATCATGGTCAAAGCCTTGTCAGAGCTCTTTTTTGATCTCCTGGATACGGTCTTTATTGTTGTCGAACACGTTTTTGATCAAAATTATGATCACTGCCATCACCAAGGCAAGCATGAAAGCCAAAATGCAGAGCATGGCTCGTTTGGGCCGCGCCCGCATTCCCGCTTCCCGCGGGGTGTCCAGAATGTCCAGAGTGGGCATGTCGCGCAGCTCTTCCAGTCGGGCTGCTTCATACTGGGGATACAGATATTCAAAAACCTTGGTCTGGATCTCAAGGTTCATCTTCAATTGGGCAAATTGGTTGCCAAGATCGGGAAGGCTGGCAATGTCGATCAGATAGCGCGGCTTCAGGGGGCCGCTTCCGGACTCGAGTTCACTGATCTGTTTGGCCAAGGCGTCGCTGCGGTGCTTGAATTCACTTATCAGGGGAGAATCCGGGGCATAGGTTTTCCTGGCCAGCTCAAGTTCTATGTCTGCCTGCATCTTGGAAGCGATCACATCGGCATACGAATTGATAAGGGATTCCGTTTGGATCTCGATATCGATGGCATTGTGCAGGGTTTGGAAATCCTTCACCGCATAAAGCAGCGAATCGATCACGTTTTCCGTCTCCCGCACCCTTGATTCCAAGAACTCACGGTTCATCTTGCCCTTGGTGAGTTTAAGGTCCCGGTTGTAAACCTCAAGATGCTGCAGATAAAAGTCCACAATGTCGCGCGAGAGCTTTTTGATCTTGGTCTCAGCGCTAACGCTAACCAAGCCTGTATCTGCGCTGTAATCAACCTTTACCGTCTTCTTCCTCAGGTTCTTCAAGGCAAAGTCCATCGACTTGAGCGAATCCTTCTCTGTGATCTTATAATAATTGATCAGGTCGAAGCGCCGGATCGCATCCTCGGAAAAACGCCTCGATTTCATTGCGGTGACTGCATTGATGGCGTTCTGGGCGTTGTCTTGTCCCAGCAATTCCGCCGTTAGTCCGCCGATGCCTTCAATGTCGATCGGCAGGCTGCTAAGCTGGTCTCCCACAACGTAAAAACTGGCGCTGGATTCCCATATCTGCGGTGTCAGCAAGCTGTAGACAACCGCCGCCGCACTCACCACGGCAACGAAAATGATGATGAACATGCGATTCTTGATTATAAGCCTCAGCAGTTCAAAGAAATCAAACTCTTTTTTATCCATGGCTTCCATCCTGTAATATCCAGCCCGGCATTTAGTTGGCGGGATTTGTTTGCCGGCCGACCGGCGGCACGTAAGCTGCCAAGGCCGCAGGCAGGTTAATGCCGCCCTCCGCATTCTGACAGCTTTCCAAAAGCGCGATCAGGAGCCGCGGCGTGGCCAGGCCGGAACCGTTGAGAGTATGCACAAAAAGAGGCTTGCCGTCTTTTCCCCGATGGCGAATATTGGCCCGGCGGGCTTGAAAGTCCTCAAAATTGCTCACGGAAGACACCTCCAGGTACTTTCCAGTGCCGGGAGCCCAAACCTCTATATCGTAGGTTTTGGCTGAGGCGAAACTCAGATCACCGGTGCAGAGTTCCAGCACCCGGTAATGCAAGCCCAGGGCCTGAAGTATGTGCTCGGCATCCTGCAGCATTTCCTCTAAAACCGCGTACGAGGTATCAGGAGCCACCAGTTGGACCATTTCCACCTTGTTGAACTGATGCAGGCGCTGCAATCCGCGGGTGTCTTTGCCATAGGAACCGGCCTCGCGCCTGAAACAGGGAGTGTATGCCACATATTTCAGAGGGAGTTGGTCGTTGTCAAGCACTTCCTCCGCGTGGAGATTGGTGACGGGTACCTCAGCGGTGGGGATCAGAAACAGGTCATCCAGATCCACCCGGTACATGTCGTCTTCCAGTTTGGGCAGTTGGCCCGTGCCAGTCATCGTTCTCCGGTTAACCAAAACAGGAACGGCCATTTCGGTGTAGCCGTGCTCCCGAATGTGATAGTCGAGCATGAAATTGATCAGAGCCCTTTCCAAAGCGGCGCCCCTGCCGGAATAAACCGGAAATCCCGAACCGCTTAGCTTGGCGCCCCGCGCCAGGTCCAAGAGATGGTTCTGCTCCGCGATAGCCAGATGGTCTTGAGGCTCAAAAGCAAACCCTGGTTTTTGGCCCCACTCTTTTATCACTCTGTTTTTGGATTCATCAAAGCCAACTGGAACAGAAGGATGCGGGATGTTGGGTACGCGCAGAAGCAGGTTGTCCAGCTTGGTGTTGGTCTCGCTCAGAGAAGCGCCGAGCACCTTGATCTGCTCTGCCACTCCACTCATTTCCACCAAAAGCTCTGAGGCGTCCTGGCCGCTTTTCTTCTTTTGGGCGATGGTTTGGGAAACCTGATTCTGCCTGGCTTTGAGGTTGTCAAAGTCGAACTGCAGCCTGCGCCGGGCCTCGTCCGCTTCCAGTAGGGCGTCCAGATCAGCCTTTTCATTTTTATTGCGGATGGCATCGCGGACCAGGTCCGGATTGGCGCGGATAAATTTGATGTCCAGCATGTTCAGTTTCCTTTGACAGCGCAGATCTCCACGGCGCTGCCGATCATGGAGCAAAAAGCTGCAACGTTCAGCGAAGCTCCACCGATCAAACCTCCGTCGATGTCAGTTTGAGCGAGGAGTTCAAGGATGTTTTCGAGCTTCACGCTGCCGCCGTAGAGGATATGGATCTTCTGCGCTATCGGGCTGCCATATTTGCCCGTCAGCCAGTGTCGGATCAAAGCGTGGACTTCCTGTGCTTGGCCGGCAGTGGCGGTCCGGCCTGTTCCTATTGCCCACACAGGTTCATAGGCGAGCACAACTTCCTCACCGGCGAGCAGTTCGATCTGATCAAAACAGCCTGCCAACTGGGCCAGCACAACTTGTTCCGTGTTGCCTTGTTCACGCTGGGCAAGAGTTTCCCCAACGCAGACGATCGGTGTGATCTCGTTTTCCCTTAGCCGCAGTTGCTTGTCGCGGATCAGACTATCGGTCTCCGAGTGATACTGGCGCCTTTCAGAGTGGCCAATTATGCAGTGGCTGATTCCCAGTGAACGGAGTTGAGCAGCGGAAACCTCGCCGGTGAAGGCCCCTTCCTCATGCGAACTCACATCCTGGGCCGCCACAGCCACAGGCATGCCCCAGAGGATGCCCTGAACTTTTTCCAAATAAGGATAAACCGGCGCGATCAGAGGGAGGACCCGTTCTGAGTCATGATCTTTGAGGTAGGTTCCCAAGTCCCGGCAAAATTGGTCTGTTTCGGAAGCATTCTTGTTCATCTTCCAGTTGCCGGCGATGATTATTTTGCGCATGATCAAACCGCCTGTCTCATTGTTGTTGAAAAAACACGCTGATCTTAAACCGGCGGATTCGTCAAGGAAATTGTGTTGCGAGGCTTGAAGGAAGCTTGGGTGGGTTCAGTGAACAAGCTTGACCCTGGGTTTTTTCTATCCCTGTCCCAACCGGAACAGCCGCGCCTTTGCAACGATGTTATCTATAAGAAACCTAACCGCCCAGGGGTGAGCAGGTAAACCAGGACAAACAGAATGACCAAGATGATCAGGAACAAGGGAAAGAACGCGATCCCTTTTCTGCGACGGCTGCCCCTGGATCGAACCAGTCCCTGATTTCTCAATCTGATGATCAACCAGGCGATGACCATAGAAATGAGGATTATCAGCAGGATAAGAAACCCCGGGGCCATGGAATCGTTCCCCGCCGATGTTCCGTATGAGTCTTTTATTGATGCTGCCATGCTTTCCAAGACCGGCATCTGGCGCTGAACGTCGGCTTCACTTCCAAGCAGGGTCAGGATAAAGGAGCGGTCATTGCCGTTAACAGCCACAGAATGGTAGTATCTTCCTTCTGCATTGCCTGGCCCGGAAGTTTTGGCGCTCAGGAAAAGATTTCTCTTCAAGCCGGTCATGTGGGTGCCAAAGTCAAGCTTGTTAACAACCGCCCCAGGTGGGATCAGCAAGTTATTAAAACTGTCTGTCAGAATGTTTTGGGTCCCTTTGTCAACTTTTTCGATCCTGGGCCCAAAGCTCACCAGGATCGCCGCGCTGTCATCGCTGGAGGGGTTTTCAACAAAAGCGGCTTTGATCTCCAGGCTGTCGATCTGGGTTATCAGGAAATTCAGATGCGAGGAATGGACCGCATTGCTGTCCGCGCCGGCAGGATTGTGCTCCTCCCTCACGGCGCCTGTATTGGAGCGGTCTATACTCAGCCAGGACCGGGGATATTTAAGCTTGTAGTTCAGGGTGCTTGTATACTCTGCCATTTGCGGCAGAGCGTTTTGCGCGGACAGGCCGCTGACAGCGCCCATCATGCCGATGGCCAATATCAGCAAAGCATGGAACTGCCTCACACCCCGCAACTTCTTGCCTCTGAATACCATGATAAACCTCCAGACTAACATTGCAGTTAACCCCCTTTTTTTCTTGTGGCCTCTCTGTCAATGTTTTTTCTCCAGTGCGGATTTCGAAGCAGTGGTTGGAAATATGGTCACTGACTGGCTTGTGTAACGCTGGAATCCGTTCGCGCGTGGATCAGGTCTGCCACAAATTCCTTGTTTGCCCACAGCGCGCAACCGCCCTCGCTCTCTGTCAGAAGATCGTGGGCGGATCTGATCTTCTCCATCAGGGGAGAAGCCAGAGCGTCTCTGAGGCTGGAAAAACGGAGATTCACGTCCGAAAGTGGCGCGAAGGGGCAGGGCTCGGCAAATCCTGAGGGGTTGATATGTAAAAAACCCCGTCCGGCGGCCAGGCAACCTCCATACTGCTCTTCGTCGCCGGGAAAAGCGATGAAGAGTCCCGGATATTTGCGGGACAGTTTTTCCGTTCGTGACGTCAATTCTATTTTCTGCGCTGCATCCAGCGCCAGATGGTTGGTCTCGGTCTGCACAGGCACATATTCAACGAAAAAGAACAGCCGGCAACCATCCTTGATAAATTCCCGGATCAGCTCCTCCGATATCAGGGAGTGAAAATTCTGTTTGTTCACAGTGAAGGACAACCCCCAGAACACACCTGTTTTCATTAGCTGAGGCAACAGTTTCCGGTAACCGGCAAAGATCCCCGCGCCTCGTCTGGCATCGGTTTCTGCGTCCGCGCCTTCGAGGCTGATCACCGGTATCAGGTGCCGGTTCCTGCTAAAAAAGCGGAGATATCCCTCATCCAAAAGTGTGCCATTAGTGAACACCGGATAAATCGCCCGCTTGTGCCTGGCTGCGATCTCCAGCATGTCGCGGCGCAGAAGCGGTTCCCCTCCGGCCAGCATAACTATTGAAATTCCAAGGCCTTGAGCTTCGTTGAGGATCTCGTTGAAACGCTCCGTACGGATCTCTTCGTCCTGGCCGGCATGTAGAATCTTTGAGTAACAGCCGCGGCAATTGAGGTTGCAGCGCCGCGTGAGGCTGAAGATCAGGAGCGGCGGAACTTTCAGGCCATCTCTTAGCTGCCTGGCCCGCCTTTTGATGCCCTGCCGCTGGATCAACCAAGCCCGGATATAAAAGGCCACCAGCGATATCTGCAGAAAGCCCAGCCTCAGGGCTCAGCCGAACAGCCTTAAGATATTGCGGTCAAATCGGTTGAAGTATTGCTCTTGCTTTTGGTTCATGACCCGCGTAAACCGTCGCAAATATCACTTTCTCATGTCAAGCAAAATCTGACTCAATAATTTCCGGACGGTTGCCGCCTTGGGGGTGCCCACCAGAATCAGGCTCAGAACAAGCCGCTGATGTTGCCGTCGCTTTCCACGTCTATGGTTTCAGCCGAAGGGTGCTTGGGCAAACCCGGCATGCGCATGATCTCACCGGTGATGGGCACCAAAAATCCCGCGCCGCTGGCGATCACGATCTCGCGCACCGTAACCAGGAAATCCTTGGGCCGGCCGATCAGTTCCGGGTTGTCAGAAAGCGATTTCTGGGTCTTGGCGATGCAGATCGGCAGCTTGTCGTAGCCATATTTCTGGATTTTTTTCAGGTCGGCCCGGGCGTCGGCAGTGTAGTCAACTTTCTGGGCGCCATAGATTTGGCTGGCAATGGTGAAGATCTTGTCCTCCACCGGATCGTTCCAGTCATAAAGGCCATGGTAGTGGCAGACTTCCTTGTCCACCATGTCGATCACCCGCTGGGCCAGATCCAACCCGCCTTTTCCCCCCTGGGCGTGGAAATCGACCACCGAGGCATCGAAATCCTGGGAGGCCACAAAGTCGCTCACCAGTTTGATCTCCTCCTCCGTGTCGGTGGGAAAGCGGTTGATGGCTACGATGGATTTCATGCCAAACTTGTTAATGTTTTCCAGATGCTTGGCCAGATTTGGCAAGCCAGCTTCAACAGCTTTCGCATCGGGTTCTGATATATCCTTTAACTTTTTGCCTCCGTGAAGCTTAAGCGCCCGGATGGTGGCCACCAGAACAACGGCGTCCGTGCAGAATTTGCCATATCTGCAAACCAGATCGAAGAATTTTTCCGCCCCCAGGTCAAATCCGAAACCAGCCTCAGTAACCACATAGTCCGAAAGGCGCAGGGCGGCTTTGGTGGCAATGATGGAGTTGGCGCCCTGGGCGATGTTGGCAAAGGGTCCGCCGTGCACGAAAGCGGGGGTGTTTTCCGTGGTCTGCACCAAATTCGGCTGCAGCGCGTCCTTCAGCAGAGCGGCGATCGCCCCCTCGTAGCCAAGCTGGCGCACATGCACAGGTTCCCCGGCATAGCTGAAGCCCACTGTAATGTTTCCTATCCTTTCCTTCAGCTCCTCCATGTTGTTGGCCAGGCAGAGGATGGCCATGATCTCACTGGCCGGGGTGATGTCAAATCCGTCCTCGCGGGGAAACCCCTGTTTGCTTCCTCCCAGGCCGATCACGATCTTCCGCAGCATGCGGTCATTCACATCCAGCACCCTTTTCCAGGTCATGCGCCGGGGATCGATATTCAACTCGTTGTCGTGATAAACATAGTTGTCGACCAGAGCCGCGAGGGTGTTGTTAGCGGTGGTTACAGCGTGAAAATCCCCCGTGAAGTGGAGGTTGATGTCCTCCATAGGCAAAACCTGACTCCAGCCTCCGCCCGCGGCCCCGCCCTTGATGCCAAAAACCGGGCCCAGCGAAGGTTCGCGGATGGCGGCGATCGATCTTTTGCCGCTGAGGTTCAAAGCCTGGGAAAGCCCGATGGATACCGTGGTTTTTCCTTCCCCCGCCGGTGTGGGCGTGATGGCCGACACCAGGATCAGTTTTCCGGGAGGGTTGTCCTTGATCCGCTCCAAAGCTGAAAAACGCACCTTGGCTTTGTGGTCGCCGTAATGCTCCAGATCCTCCGGCGCCAGGCCGATCCCGGCGGCGATGTCGTCTATCGGCTTCAGCTTGATTTGCGACGCTATTTCCTGGTCTGTAGGCATGATATTTATCTCCCCTCTGGTTAAATATTAAGTTTAACGATAATGTAGCCCCGATTCCGGGTCAGGCAACTCCCGCGATCAATACGGAATAAATACGGAATCAATACGGATTTCATCCGTATTGATTCCGTATTTATTCCGTATTGATACCGTGCTGAAAAGGGAAAATGATAAGTTTAGATCGGCGCGAACCACCCGGCATGAGGGACTTTACTCTCTAATCGACTATGGTTTAAGGCAGAAAAAAGTCGGGTATTGGTCTCCGTTTTCCTCATAGTTTTCCAGCGCTGTCTGGAAGCCTGTTTCCTCCAGCAGGTCGCGCCAGGTTTGCAGCGGAAAGAGGCCGCAGACGTGGTGGTCGGTCTCGATCCGCAGGATGCCGCGCTGCCTGATCAGGTAGATGAAAGTGTTGGCTACAGTGCCGTCAGCCTGCAGGTAATCGTTTGTGATATAAGTTACTTCTGTGTCCGGATATCTGTCCGTGGGGAGGGACTGAAAGACCTGGGTGCGGTTCTGCTGGAAATTCTCTTGGGTGGCGTCGATCGAAAGGGCCAGAATCCCGCCCGGAGCGAGATGTTTGCAAGCCTGGCGGAAAGCCTTGGCAAGATCCTGTTCAGTGAGCAGATAAGAGATCGCGTCGTCCAGGAAGATGGCGTCGAAAACACGACCCAGCTCATAACTGCGCAGGTCGCCCTGAATGAGTTCACAGCCTGGGTTGAGATCAGCGGACAGAGCGAGCATCTCTTTGCTGAGGTCGATCCCGGTGACCTGAAAATGTTTGCGCAGAGTGAACAGATTCTTTCCTCCGCCGCAGCCAACATTAAGCAGTGTTTTCAGTTCCCTGCGCGCGTGGCGGCGCAGGCCTTTGACCAGAAACTCGCAATAGGCCGCGTATTCCGTGGCCGGATCGCCCCACAGCGGCCACAGCCAAGCCAGATCACCATACAGCCTGTTGATTCCGTTTGTCATGTCGCATTCCTTTTCCCGCCCCAAGCCGTATCAAAGACGCAAATCAGCTCAGGCGTAAATTGCAGGCGGGCATCATTATCCAGGCCAGATAAGTTCGGCAGGCTTTGCATGTCAAGAAAAACCGGGGCTTCATCTCGGAGAAGCTGATATGGGCAGCGATCCAGAAACTCTTTCCGCCTGACCGGATGGGACAAGATAATGCTTGACAGGGCTGCCAAGGGGCAAAAATGCGTGTTTGAAAGAAGATGTTCGGCCTGGATCCAACTTCCGGCCCAGCTTTCACCTGAAGAGAGGTGTTACCGTGAAAAGAATAAACTTGTTGATCCTGCCGGTACTGGCGCTCCTGTTTTTGGCAGCATGTGAATCCGGCGGCAATTTCCGCGTGGTTAACCAGACCACACATCCGGTCTATGTGACTCTGGGTGATGAGGGTGAAATTGTCATCCCCGGAGGAGCTGAGCACAGCTTCGACGTGGCCACCGCAAACCAACATATCTTAAATCCGGACGTGAGTGTGGAAGTGCCGGTGCGCCTGCTCGGAGAAACCTACCAACTCCTGGATGAAGACAACAACCCCACCGACACCACCAGGGTGGTGATCCATGCCGGCGAAACCACCAACGCGTTCATCGACCCCAACCGCGCCGGCTTCAAAGTGGTGAACAACAGCAGCCAGGGAGTTGCCCAGGCCACCCTGTTCAAGCACAATTTCATCGGGGTGGTCGGCACTTATGAACTGGGTTCGATCGCGCCGGGCAGGTTTAGTTTCCTGCCGGTGGAATACGCCTCCGGCAGCAACAACTTCTATTATAAAGCCACAATACGGATGGAAGACGATACTTCCTACGAATATGGAGGGCCCACCAACATCCTGGATGTGGACCGGCAGTTTCTGATCACTCTCAACGATCCTGAATAATGGGGAATAATGAATAAGATTACCAAAACCCTTCTGTTGCTGCTGCTGACAGCCATGCTGGCAGCTTTGGCGGCGCAGCCGGCCGAACTGGCCCAGATCCCTCTGCAGCAAGATACCGCCGTGCTTTCCGGCACCCTGGCCAACGGCCTGGACTACTACATCATGCGCAACGCCAAACCCGCCAACCTGGCTGAGCTGCGGCTCTACGTGGATGTGGGCTCCGTGAATGAAGACGAAGACCAGCGCGGGCTGGCGCATTTCACGGAACACATGGCCTTCAACGGCACCAAAAACTTTGCCAAATCCGAGGTGGTAAACTACCTTTCCTCCATCGGCATGGGCTATTACAATGGCCTGAACGCCATGACCAGCTACGATTACACGGTCTACACGCTGAAGATCCCCACCGATGACGGCGCCAAGCTGAACCAGGGCCTGCTGATCCTTTCGGACATGGCGCACCAGGTGAGTTTCGAAGCTGCGGAGATAGAACGCGAACGCGGCGTGATCATTGAAGAATGGCGGCTGGGCCAGGATGCCGGCACGCGGGTGCGGGATGCCCAAAACTCCGTGTTTCTGGCCGGTTCGCGCTACGCGGAACGCTCTCCCATCGGCACCTACGAGGTGATCAGCGGCTTCAGCCACGATACCTTGCGGCGTTTTTACCGCGACTGGTACCGCCCGGACCTGCAGAGCGTGGTGGTGGTGGGCGATTTTGAGCCGCAAGCCATGCTGGCCCTGGTGGAGCAATACTTCGGCGCCATCCCCGCGCGGCTGGATCCACGTCCCCACGAACAATTCAACGTTCCCGAAAACCTGGCGCCCCAGGCCATCGTCACCACCGATCCCGAATTTCCCAGAAACATGCTGCAGGTGATGTGGAAAAAGGACGTGCAGCAGGTTTCCAACATCGGCGAATACTACGCCAATCTGAAGAACACGCTGTTTTACACCATGCTGAACAACCGCCTGGAGGAATTCAGCCGCCGGCCTGATCCGCCCTATACCTTCGCCGCCGCCTTCGAATATCCGATGCTGCGCACGATGTCGGCCGCCGCGATGTATGCCATGTTCACCCAAGGCAAGTCGGAAGAGGCTTTGAACACAGCTCTCACAGAAGCGGAGCGGGTGCAGCGCTTCGGCTTTTTACCCAGCGAGTTCGAACGCGCCAAGATGGACGTCCTGCGCGACGCCGAGCGCGCTGTCGCGGAAAAAAGCACCTACGAATCCACAGACATTGCCTGGGAGTTCGTGGACGCGCTTTCGAACCGCAACGTTATCACCAGCCCGGAATTCCGGCAACTGCTCACCCAGGAACTACTCCAGGCCGTCACTCTTGAAGAGGTGAACGCCGTGGTGGGCACGCTGATCCAGGACAAGAACATGACCATCGCGCTCAGCGGCCCCCGGCAGGAAGGCCTGGCCTATCCTTCGGAGCAGCGTTTGCTGGAGATCGCGCGCGGCGTGAACAGCCTGGAGATAGCGCCCTATGAAGACAAAACCGTGAATGAGCCCCTGCTCGAGGCAATCCCGGAGCCGGTGGCGATAACGAAGGAAAGCTTCGATGCCAAATCCGGCGTGAGCATTTGGACCCTGGCCAACAGGGTGAAAGTTTACGCCAAAAAAACGGATTTCAAGAACGACGAGGTGCTGCTTCAGGCCATCAGCCCCGGCGGATTCAGCCGCTATGACTCAACCGACGTTCCCGCGGCCAGGCTGGTTTCCGACTACATCAGCGATGCCGGGTTCGGCAAATTCGACGCCATTTCGCTGGGCAAGGCAACCGCGGGCAAAGTTGCCCAGGTGACCCTGAGCGTGGACACTTACCAGGAATCTTTCGACGCCTCCTGCTCTCCCAAGGATATGGAACTGATGTTCCAGATGCTGCACCAGTACGCCGTCAATCCCAGGTTTGACCGCGCTGATTTCGCCTCCTATCTCCAACGCACGAAAACCTATTACCAGAACCGCAACCTGGACCCGATGAACGTGTTCATGGACCGCGTCCAAAAAGAGCTCTACAACAACCATCCTTACGCCAAGAGTCTGGCCGAAGTTAATTTCGACAACATCGGCCTGGATGCGGTGGAACGGATCTTCCGGGACCGCTTTGCCGATTTTTCGGACTTCAGCTTTGTGATCGTGGGAAATTTCGATCCGGAACAGCTTAAAACCTACTGCCGCACCTATCTGGGCAACCTTCCCTCCAGCGGCAGGCGCGAAAAGCCCAAGGACGTGGATATCCGCCTGAGAAAAGGCACCCAGGCCATCTGGTTCAACTTGGGCTCCACCGACCGTGCCTTCGCGGCCACCTTCCTGAACGGGGAATACAGCTCCAGCCCCAAAAACAAGGTGATGCTGGACGCCCTGGAGTTTGTGCTCAATGAAAAACTGCGGGAAAACATCCGCGAGGAACGCAGCGGGGTCTATTTCATCCAGGCCTGGCAATCCACCACCAGCTATCCGGAGTCCCGCTACACCATGGGCACCATGATGGGCTGCGCCCCAGCCCGCGTGAAAGAACTCACTGAAGCCATTTACGCCACCCTGGACAGCCTCCGCGCCGGTGATATCGACGAGCGTTACCTCGTGGCGGCCAACGCCACCCTCCGGCAGCAGTTTGACGAGAGTGTGAAGTCCAACCAATTCTGGATATCCCGGCTCAAAAGTGACATCTGGCAGGGCAGGAAGCTCGGCACGTTCCTGGATGAACCAGGCTACTTCGAGCAGATCAACTTGAAGAACATCGCCAAAGCGGCCAAAAAATACCTGCGCTACGACAGGAACCAGCTGGCGGTGTTCATGCTGCCGCAAGCCAGGAGTGAATAGAGCGAACGCCAGGCCACCAGACAGCGTCCACCAGTTAATTAAATTGGTTGACACAAACCAACCTCACAAAAGAAGAGTTCATTTACAGTTAATTGAATATAAAAACAGATATATAAGGAGTATTATCCATGGCCAAGAATCTTAAAGCCACCATGGACGGCAATTCCGCCGCTGCCCACGTGGCCTACGCGTTTGCCGAAGTGGCAGCCATTTACCCGATCACCCCATCTTCCACCATGGGCGAGCTGGCTGATGCCTGGGCCGCGGACGGCCGCAAGAACATCAACGGCACCACGGTCGACGTGATCGAAATGCAATCCGAGGCTGGCGCCGCCGGCGCCGTGCACGGCGCCCTTTCCGCCGGAGCAGTCACCACAACCTTCACTGCCTCCCAGGGCCTGATGCTGATGCTGCCGAACATGCACAAGATAGCTGGCGAAATGCTGCCCACAGTTTTCTACGTGACCGCGCGCTCCCTGGCGGCGCAGTCGCTGTCAATATTTGGCGACCATGCAGACGTGATGAGCGCCCGCAACACAGGCTGGGCCTTGATCGCCGCCAACAGCGTGCAGGAGGTGATGGACCTCGGTTTGGTGGCGCAGCTGGCCACGCTGAAGACCTCCATTCCCTTCCTGGTCTTCTTTGACGGCTTCCGCACCTCGCACGAGCTGCAAAAGGTGGAAGTTATCGATTACGAAACCATGGCCGGACTCAGCGATCCCGCTCTGGTGGAGGCCTTCCGCCGCCGCGCCCTGAATCCCGAACACCCCCGGGTGAAGGTGGGACAGCAGAATCCGGATGTCTATTTCCAAGGCCGCGAAACCAGCAACAAACACTATTTGGACGCCCCCGGCATCATCGCCGTCACCATGGAAGAGGTGGCCGCCAAGATCGGACGCGCCTACAAACCCTTCGACTACATCGGCCATCCCGCAGCCGAGCACGTGATCGTCGCCATGGGCAGCGGCTGCGAAGCTATCGAAGAGACAGTCACTTATCTCAACGAAAAGCGCGGCATGAGACTCGGCCTGATCAAGGTGCGGGTCTACCGTCCGTTCAGCGTGGAGCACTTCCAGGCAGTGTTACCGGCCTCGGTGAAGAACATCGCTGTGCTCGACCGTACCAAGGAACCGGGCTCCATCGGCGAACCGCTCTATCTGGACGTGGTTTCCGCCCTCAAGGACCGCCCCGGCCTCTTCATCATCGGCGGCCGTTACGGCCTTTCCAGCAAGGATTTCACCCCCACGATGATCCTGGCTGTTTACAAACACCTGATGGCCAAAGGCTTTCACGGATTCACCGTGGGCATCGAGGACGACCTGACCAAGATCAGCCTGCCGCTGGACGAATACATCGATCCCAGCCCCGAGGGGACCATCAACTGCAAGTTCTGGGGCCTCGGCTCCGACGGCACCGTGGGCGCCAATAAGAACAGCATCAAGATCATCGGCGACAACACTGACCTCTACGTGCAGGGCTATTTTCAGTATGACTCCAAGAAGAGCGGCGGCATCACCCGCAGCCACCTGCGCTTCGGCAAACAGCCCATCAAGAGCCAGTATTTTGTTGCCAAGGAAGACTTTGTGGCCTGCCACAACCAGGCTTTCATCGGCCGCTACGACATCCTGGGCGGCATCAAGGAGAACGGCGTTTTCCTGCTGAATTCGAACTGGGCCAACTCAGATGCCTTCGACCATCTCACCTGCGAGATGCAGCAGACCATCATCGACCGCAAGATCAAGTTCTACAACATCGACGGACTCAAGATCGCCGAGGCTGTGGGCTTGGGCGGGCGCGTGAACACGGTGATGCAGACCGCCTTTTTCCTCATCTCCGGCATCCTGGAACGCGGCGAGGCCATCCAACTGATCAAGGAATCGGTGAAAAAGACCTATGGCCGCAAGGGCGAGGCTGTGGTGAGGATGAATCTCGATGCCATCGACCACGTTAATGAAGCCCTGGCAGAAATCCCGATCCCGGCTGCCATCCCGGATAAATGCACTCCGCAGAAAAAACTGGTCCCGGACGGCTCGGATGAGTTCACCACTGGCGTGATCGAACCCATCATGCGCGAAAAGGGTGACCAGATCAAGGTTTCCCAGATGCCCCTGGATGGTTACGCGCCCAGCGGGACCGCCAGGCTGGAAAAACGCCGGGTGGCGCCGGCCGTGCCGCATTGGATCCCGGAAAACTGCATCCAGTGCAACCAGTGCTCT
>JAGOIS010000007.1 GCA_017995495.1 Candidatus Cloacimonadota bacterium | reverse complement strand
TTTAAAGTAAAAATATAAGCCATCACGGCTAAAACCCAAAGCATTTCCCCAGCCCTGTCAGGAGGGCTTCCGGAAAAATTTCGCTTGCCAAAAACCCGGGCTTGGGTAGATTAGTTAGTAAGTACTCACTAACATCAAGGCTGGTTTATGGAACTCACACCCAGGCAAGACGATATCGTGCAGGCCGCGATCACCCTGATCGCCCGGAAGGGCTATAAGCACCTTACCACCAAAAACCTCGCCCGGGAGCTCAAGCTCACGGAAGCCGCGCTGTATCGGCACTTTAGCAGCAAGGACGACCTTCTCGCCAAGATCATCTCCCATTTTGAAACCCTCTCCTCACGCATCCTGGCCGAAATGGAAGGCACGGACCTGCAGCCTCTAGACAGGATCCACCGCTTTGTGTTTAACCGTTATGAGCTTTTTTCCGCCCATCCCGACCTGGCCAAAGTGATGTTTTCCGAAGAGCTCTTTCATTACGACCCCTCCAGCTCTGGCCAGATGGACCGGATCACCGGTTCCCACCGCGACGCCGTGCTCTATTACCTGCGCGAGGCCCAGGCCCGGGGCGCCGTCGACCCCGCCCACGACCCCAGCCAGCTTTTCCGAGTGATCGTAGGCTCCATGCGCTTTCTGGTGAACCAGTGGAATCTGAGCGGACAAGCTTTTGACCTGCCCGGCGAGGGCGAAAAACTTTGGCAAACGATTATAAAACTCATAGAGGTACCCCAATGAAACGTGACATCATCACCATCGACGCGGACCGCTGCAGCGGCTGCGGCCAGTGCGTAACCGGCTGCCCGGAAGGCGCCATCCAGATGATCGACGGCAAAGCCCGCCTGGTCAGCGATCTGTTTTGTGACGGCCTGGGCGCTTGCATCGGAACCTGCCCCGAAGGCGCCATCAGCATCGAGCAGCGCGAAGCCGAGCCCTACAGCGAAGCTCTCACCCTGGACAACATCATCCCCCACGGCGCCAACACCATCAAGGCGCACCTTAAACACTTGAAGGACCACGGCGAAACCGCCTACCACACCCAGGCGCTGGAGATCCTCAAGGAGAAAGGCTTCGACATCGAAGACCTCGCCCGGGAGGAAACCATGGCCTGCGGTTGCTCCGGAACCCATGCCCGCAAGATCGAAAAACCAGGCGCTGCCGCCGAGGCAACTCCAGTCCAGGCTCCCGCTCCGGCCGCTACGTCCACCGCGAAAACCACAGTTGATTCCGAACTGCGTCAGTGGCCCGTGCAGCTGCAACTGGTGAATCCCGCCTCCGACTACTTTGAGAACGCCGACCTGCTGATCTCGGCGGATTGCGTGCCTTACGCCTTTGGCGATTTCCAGCGCAAGTTCCTGAAAGGCAAGGTGGTGATCACCTTTTGCCCGAAGCTGGACCAGGGCCTCGACCGCTACGTGGACAAGCTGGCCCAGATCTTCACCCTGCACCGCATCAACAGCGTTACCGTTGTGCGCATGGAAGTGCCCTGCTGCGGAGGCATCGAGGTGATCCTGCAAAGGGCGCTGGACCAGGCGGGAAAGAAACTGGCCCTCAGAACCCACGTGATCTCAGTGGAGGGAGAGATCATCAGCAGTTCCGGCCTGCTGCAAAGCCGCACCTGGAAAGACATCCCGCCCGTTCTGGACCAGCCCGGCAAGTATGGCGTGAAGGTTTACGACGCCCCCGAAGGCGAGATCGTGTACATGGCCCTGGAGCCCGGAGCCGAGATCAAGGCCCACATCACCCCGGTGAACGTGGCTTTCTACGTGCTGGAAGGCAGCGCCACCTTGCAGGTGGGCTCGGAAAAACAAACTTTCCCCGCCGACACCGTGATCGACAGCCCCAAAGACATCCCCCACGCGGTTTTCAACGAATCGGACGCGCCCCTGCGCCTCCTCGTGATCAAAATGCCCAAACCACAAAAATAGAAGGAGAACATCATGAGCATGTTTTGCTACCAATGCCAGGAAACAGCCCTGAACCAAGGCTGCACCATGCGCGGAGTTTGCGGAAAATCTCCCGAGCTTTGCCACCTTTTCGACCTTTCCATCCACGCGCTGAAAGGCCTCGCCCACGTTTCCGCCAAGCTGCTTCAGCAGGGGATCTACCACCGCGGGGACGGACTCGTGGTGATGCAGGGCCTTTTTAAAACAATCACCAACGCCAACTGGGACACCAAGCAGATCGTGGCCGACATCACCCGGATAATCGCTCTACGCGACGAACGCAAGCGCGAACTCTGCGAGATCCTGGGCGACAAATGCGAAGCCTGCCCGGACGCCGTGACCTTTGAAGTGGCGCCCGAAAACTACGAGGAATTCGGCCGCGGCGTGGGCGTTTTGGCCACTGCCAACGAGGACATCCGTTCCCTGCGCGAAACTGTGATCTACGGCCTCAAGGGCATCTCCGCCTACGGCGACCACGCCGCCATGCTCGGTTACGAGAGTGACGAGATCTACAAATTCCTCATGGAGGCCCTCGCCGCCACCATCAACCCCGGCCTGGGCGCGGATGAACTCACCGCCCTGGTGGTGAAAACCGGCGAATACGCCGTGAAGGTGATGGAACTGCTGGACAAGGCCAACACCGAAACCTACGGCGTGCCGGAACCCACCGTGGTTAAGCTGGGCGTGGGAACCAACCCCGGCATCCTCGTCAGCGGGCACGACCTGAAGGACTTTGAGGAACTGCTGCAGCAGACAGAGGGCCTGGGCATCGACATCTACACCCACAGCGAGATGCTGCCCGCCAACTACTATCCCGCTTTCAAAAAATACCCCCACTTCCACGGCAATTACGGCTCCTCCTGGTGGCACCAGCTGGAGGATTTTGAAAGCTTCAACGGCCCCATCCTGATCACCACCAACTGCATCGTGCCCCTGCGCGGTGAACAGACCTATCTGGACCGTTTCTTCACCACCGGCATGACCGGCTACCCCGGCGCCACCCACATCCCGGACCGCCAGCCCGGACAGCAGAAGGACTTCAGCGCCCTCATCGCCAAAGCCAAAACCTGCCAGCCGCCCAAGGAACTGGAAACCGGCACCATCACCGGCGGATTCAACTACCGCACCGTGCTGGGCATCGCCGACCAGGTGGTGGAGGCCGTCAAATCCGGCGCCATCAAGAAATTCGTGGTGATGGCCGGCTGCGACGGACGCATGCCCAAGCGCAAATACTTCAGCGAAGTGGCGGAAAAGCTGCCTTCAGACGCCGTGATCCTCACCGCCGGCTGCGCCAAATACCGCTACATCAAGCTGCCCCTGGGCGACATCAACGGCATTCCGCGCGTGCTCGACGCCGGCCAGTGCAACGATTCCTATTCCCTGGCCGTGATCGCCCTCAAGCTGAAGGAAGCCTTCGGCTTGGACGACGTGAACAAGCTTCCCCTGGCCTTCGACATCGCCTGGTACGAGCAAAAAGCCGTGGCCGTGCTCCTCGCCCTGCTCTACCTGGGCTTCAAGAACATCCGCCTCGGACCCACACTCCCCGGTTTCCTTTCACCCAACGTGGCGAAAGTGATCATCGACACCTTCGGGCTTCAGCCCATCACCGACGCCGATGCCGACGTCGCGGCCATCATGGCCTGAGCTCAACAAGCTCTGTCACCTCGTATGCCAGCGGGACCCTCAGCGGTCCCGCTGCTTTGTTTTGGCGTGCAGATTGGATGCCCCGGACCCCGCCCAGAGCCCTCTCAGGTACGCCTCTGATACACCTCCCCTCAACCTCCCGTTGGTTTGGCGGGTTGTTAATGGGAGGCTGATGAGAGGCGGACCAGCTGAACTTCTGGGCGAAACCCGGGTGAGCTGGCGTGGAGCGAGGCTGTACTACTGATTCAGGCGGTGGGGGAGAAGCAGGCCACCCAGGCCCAGTTGAGCAAAAAAACCACCAGGAAGGCGTAAAGGAGGCCCCTGCGTTCACCGGCTGTGGCTTCCAACGCGAGGCGGCGCCGGAAAACCACGGTGGCAAAGAGTTGGATGAACACCCCGATGGAGAAGAGCAGCATGAAGGGGTTCAGGCTGAGGGCCAGTCCGATCTCGCCTCGAAACAGGGCCAGGAAGGCCCTTGAGAGTCCACAGGTGGGGCAATTGATCCCGGTGAGGGTCTGGAACCAGCAGAGCCGGAGGCCGCCTTCCAGGGCAACGTGGAGAAGCAGATACGCCCCCAGCGCCACAGCGAGGATGAAGAAGGGGCCTTTTCCGCCGGGGAAGCGGCTGGTCTTTTCCAGCTGGAGGCGCATCGGATCAGGAGGGGACGCGGCCGGCAAAAGTCAGACCAAAACAGCAGTTCAGATCAGAACAGCAGGCCAGGTCAAAACAGCAGTTCAGATCAGAACAGCCCTTTCATGCCGGCCAAAGACACTCCGGTCATGAAGATCACCGCGACGATCCCAGCCAGGAGACCGAGCAGGTTCAGGCATACTCCGATGATGCCCAGGACGCGTCCGGCACTGGTGTTTTCACGTCCGGCGGGGTCCATCCTGCCGCTGTCCATCTTTTTGAGGTCCTCGTTGCCGAAGATCCAGGCCAAAATGGCGAAGATGGCGCAGGAGAAGAGGCCGATGATCCCAAATACGAGGATCAGCGTGCCCCGGTGGGGTTCCAGGCGCAGATCCTGATACTGCGGTTGAGGTGGCGCCGCGGGCGGCGCGGGGGTGTATGGGCCAGGTTGTTCGTTGTCCATGGTTTCCTCCCGGTTGATACAATATGGACAGGGGGTGGGTCCCCCTGTCCGGATCGAAGTTTAAGCGCGGATCAGAGCGGCAGCATGCCGCTGATCAGGAAACAGGCGGCGAAAGCGATGATGGCGTAAAGTTCGGGATACACGGCCAGGATCAGGGTGTTCGAAAACACGTTGTTGCCGTTCCCGATGCTCTCGATGCCGTTCGCCACGATGCGGCTCTGGAAATAGGCGGAGATGAGGTTGGTGAGGCCGGAGATGAGGCCGGCTCCGAAGATGGCGGCGGCGGTGATCATGGTCATCTCGGGTTTGATGTGCCCCATCAGGATGAAAAAGGCGCCGAAGCCATAGAGCCCCTGCGTTCCGGGCAAGGCGGAAAGGATCATGCAGTTGGCGAAGATGTCGTCGCGTTTTTTCATCGCGGCCACGGTGGCGGAACCGCCGTTAACCGTGCCCCAGGCGCTGCCGATGCCGGAGAGGGCCACCATGAGGAAGATCCCCACCCAGGCCAGGATGTAGGCCGGGCTGCCTCCGCCGATGGCTGCGGCGGTTTGGGCAACAGGTTGTAAGAGAATATAAGGCATGTAACCTCCAGGTTATGTATTTATCTTTTTTGTTTTGCCAAAGGGTTTGTATTCCAGGCCGGGCCCGTTGAAGCCGGCGTTCTTGTAGAATTCCACAAAGGTGAGGCGCAAAGGATGCACGAAGCCGCTGAGGGCGCCCAGGGCGATGTTGATCCCGTGGCCCAGCACCATGAAGAGGAAGAAGATCACGGGTCCCGCGATCTTGATGCTGAGGAACTGCTGGCCGATGGAATTGATCACGAAGCCCAAAATGGCGCTGGAAACGCCCAGGGCGAAGAGCCGGATGTAGGAGAGGATGTCCCCGAAAAAGCCCGTGACCACGTTGTAAAGCAGCCAAAGCCCACCCAGAACGTTCTTCAGGATGTTCTTGGCGGGGTTGTTAAAGAGCAGCAGCAGCGCCAGGCCGCCGATCATCAGATATCTGATGTAGGGCTGGATCCGCGAGATGTCGGCCTTCAGCATGCCCGCGCCCATCAGGGTGAGCGCCAGTAAAAAGAGGAAGGTGCCCAAGGGGGCCAGGAAATATTTGAAGCCGCCCTGGCGGGCCAGCTTGATCCCGTTCACGAGGGTGCCGAAAAGGATCTGGACGGCGCCCAGGAGCAGCGACAGATTGAAGATCTGGTCGTTGTTGCGGATGATGATGAACTGGTCCAGGGAGGTCTTTTTAAGGTCGAAACCCAGCACGGAGCCAAAGATGGCGCCCATGACCACCGAGGCCGTTCCGAACAGCACCACCAGCAGCATCATGCTTTTCATGGCGGGGTTCTTGGCCTTGGCGCGCAGGAACAGCGCCAGCAGGATAAACACGATCCCGTAGGCGATATCGGCGTTGCAAAAGCCGAAGAAGAGCATGAAGAAGGGCGCGAAGAAGGGGGTGAGGTCAAACTCGTTGTAGTGGGGCAGCATGTACATCTTGCTGATGGGCTCGAAGAGGCGGGAAAACCAGTTGTTGGTAAGGCTTACGGGTGGATTGTCCTCCACCGTGGCGTTGGCGGCGAAATGGATCACTCCGTTGGTGTCCAGATACTGTTTCAGCGCGGGTTCCAGCCTGGCGGGGATGTAGCCGCCCACCACGCGCACATGGTCGTCGGCCTCGCTGAGCCCCTGCAGAGTGGCGTCTTCAAATTCGCAGGCTTCGCTGAGCCTGGCGATCTCGGCGGTGAAAACTTCCCCGGCGGTGGGGGCGGTGCCAATCAGCCAGGTGTCGATGTCCGCCACGCGGCTTTCCACTTCTTTCAGCTGGCTTTCCAGCTGCGCGATGCTGTGTTGGTGAAAGCTGAAGGTATCGGCTTCCAAAGCGGGTTTGGCGCCGGTGTGGAAGACCACGAAGTACACAACGCCGTTCACTTCGCTGATCACCCGGATGGCATGGTCTTCCAGCCACTGGGGCTTGAAATGGTTCTTCAGGCAGGTGTGGAAATCCACCTGGATGCCACGCGCCTCGAGCTTTTTCTCCTGTTCGTAGTCGAAGTGGCCCCAGGGCTCCAGTTCGCGCACCTGTTTGCGCAGGGTTTCCGCCTGGCGGCCCAGCCGTTCCTTTTCCGCGCGGGCTTCGGCCACCTTGTTGAGCAGCATCTTGGGGCTGAGGGCGGTGGCGGTTTTCTCCGCTTCGGAGCCCAGCTTCTTCAGGAAACGGGTGGCCTCGGCGTAGTCTTCGATCAGTTCCAGGTTTTTGGCCAGGGATTCCGTTTTGGCGTCCGTATTGCGGATCAGATGGAACACGCCCAGTTTCTGCAGCTCACTCAGGAAGCCTTCGTAGTCGCTGTGGAAGAGGACAAAGCTGTATTTGCGCATCTTTTCGATCATGCGGCGTCCTCCTTGGCCGTGCGGCCTTTCAGGATCTTCTGCGCGGCTTTGGAGAGGTTTTCCTCGTCTTCCAGAAAGCGCTTGATCTTCAGGATGGCGTCTTCAAAAGCCGGGATCTGCACCTTTTCGTAGAGGTTCACCTTTTGCGTGGTCTTCTTGCGCACATGCTCCAGGATCTGCATTTTGCGCCAGAAAACGTCGCGCTCCAACTGTAGCGTGGCCAGGCGCTTCACCATTTCGATGCCGTCCAGATACCAGGAGGGCGCGCTGAACAGGTCGTAATCGCGCAGCTCAAAATCGATCCGGCCCAGCTGGGGAACCTGCGTTCCGGCGATGTTGCGGGTGAGTAGTTCCACCTGCTTCACCGCCACCAGAGAGGGGTCGAACTCCGCCCAGAGCTTCATGAACTGCTCCAGTTCCGCGGTTTCCCGCCGGATCTGCTTGTCCAGTTCGTGGGCTTTGTCGCGGGCGCGTTTCACTTCCATGCGCAGGGCGGATTCCTTGTTTTTCAGCGTGGGCAGGGCCTGCGCCCTCACCTTCAGCTGTTTTTCGATCTGCAGTTGGGAGATCTTGTTGTATTGGAACTTCATCCCTTTTCCCAATAAACTTTCATGAATTCGTCCTTGATCGCCACTTCCTCGCGGGTGAAGTATTTGCGGAAGAGGCCCCAAGTGGTGTCCAGCATCTCGTCGGTGTCGATGTTCACGTCGATGGCCAGGATCTGGCGGGCGTAATCGCGGGCGAAATCCATGGCCCGCTGGTCGTAATCCGAGAGGTCAAAGCCGTTTTCCATCTTGGTTTTGGCGTTGGTGGCGTCGGCGTTCAGGCGCACGGAGGCGCTCATCACCTGGGGATGGTCGGCGCGGGTGCGTTTGCCCATCACCTTGGTTTTCAGGCGGGAAAGGCTTCTGGCTGGGTCGATCACCACCTTGCCGATGTCCGTGTCGCGGCGCAGATAGAGCTGGCCTTCGGTGATGTAGCCGGTGTTGTCCGGAATGGCGTGGGTGATGTCGCCCCCGGAGATGGTGGTAACCGCGATGATGGTGATGGAGCCGCCTTCCGGGAACTGCACGGCCTTTTCATAGATCTTCGCGAGGTCCGAATAGAGCGAGCCCGGCATCGAATCCTTGGAGGGGATCTGGTCCATGCGGTTGCTAACGATGGACAGGGCGTCGCAGTAGAGGGTGAGGTCGGTGAGCAGCACCAGCACGGCCTCGTTCTTGCGGATGGCGAAATACTCCGCCGCCGCCAGGGCCATGTCCGGCACCAGCAGCCGTTCCACGGGCGGATCGTCGGTGGTGTTCACAAAGGAGATGATCTTGTCGATCACGCCGGCGTTTTCAAAGGTGTTCTTGTAATAGAGGTAATCGTCGTTGGAAAGGCCCATGCCGCCCAGGATGATCTTGTCCGCCTTGGTGCGCAGGGCCACGGTGGCCATCACCTGGTTGTAGGGCTGGTCCGGATCGGCGAAGAAGGGTATCTTCTGCCCGGTTACCAGGGTGTTGTTCAGGTCGATGCCGGCGATGCCGGTGGCGATCAGTTCCGAGGGATCCTTGCGGCGCACGGGGTTCACCGAAGGCCCGCCGATCTCCACTTCCTCGCCCTCGATCTCCGGCCCGCCGTCGATGGGATGGCCGTAGGCGTCGAAAAACCTGCCGGACAGCTGATCGCTCACTTTCAGCAGCGGCGGATGCCCGAAGAAGACCACCTCGGCGTCCGTGCCGATGCCTTCCGTGCCGGAAAAGATCTGCAAAGTGACGGTGTCGCCCATGATCTTCACCACCTGGGCCAGGCGCCCGCTTACGGTGGCCAGCTCTTCATTGCCCACATCGCTGGCGGTAACGGCGCAGGTGGCTTTGGTGATCTGGGTGAGCTTGGTATAGATCTTGTGAAATGCTTTGCCGGCCATTATTTAGCCCTCCTTTCTTCAAGTATCGCTTCGAGCTCGGATTCGTATCTCTTGAAATCCGCGCTCTCAAAGGGCTGGTAGTTCATCTGCCGCAGCCCGTTGATCAGTTTGGTGTAGTAGGGCTGCAGTTCCTCATAGTTGTCGAAGGCCAGCGGAGTGTCGCAAACCTTCAGAACCAGGCGCAGCATGTAGGCCTGGCGTTTCATGGGGGTGGATTTGTCCACGGGGTCAAAGCCGTCCTGCACCAGGATGATGCGGTCCACCAGCTCGCTTTTCCAGAAGCGGTTGTGGTAGTCCAGGGGCACGCCGTCGTCGCCCAGGATGTTGATCTGGTCTTTGGCTTCCTTTCCGCGCAGCAGCAGGTCTTTGGCCTTGGTAACGCTTTCCACCCAGCCGGGGGAGATGTTGGCGTTCAGATATTCGATCACTTCGTCGTATTCCAGGTATTTGCTATAGGAATCTATGGGGTCCACGGCCGGATAGCGTTTGCTGTCGGCGCGGTCCTGGGAAAGGGAATAGAAGCAGCGCGCGGCCTTTTTGGTGGATTCGGTAACGGGTTCCTTCAGGTTTCCGCCGGCGGGCGAGACCGCCCCGATGAAGGTGATGGAGCCGGCCTGGCCGTTGTTCAGGAACACATATCCGGCGCGGGAATAGAAGTTCGAGATGATGGCCGGCAGGTCCATCGGATAGGCGTCCGGGCCGGGAAGCTCTTCCATGCGGTTGCTCATCTCGCGCAGAGCCTGGGCCCAGCGGGAGGTGGAGTCCGCCAGCAGCAGCACTTTCAGGCCCATGCTGCGGTAATATTCGGCGATGGACATCGCGGTGTAAACCGAGGCCTCGCGCGCCGCCACCGGCATGTTTGAGGTGTTGCAGATGATGATGGTGCGTTCCATCAGCTTGCGTCCGGTGCGGGGGTCGTCCAGTTCGGGGAATTCGGTGAACAGTTCCACCACTTCGTTGGCGCGTTCGCCGCAGGCGGCCACGATGATCAGGTCGGCCTCCGCGTTTTGCGAAATGCTGTGCTGCAGCACGGTTTTGCCGGTTCCGAAGGGCCCCGGGGTAAATCCGGTGCCGCCTTCGGCGATGGGGTTCAGGGTGTCGATGGTGCGCACGCCCGTCTCCATCATCTTGAAGGGCCGCGGCTTCGCCTGGTAGGCGCGGATGGGCAGTTTCACCGGCCAGTACTGGATCATGTTCAGGTCCTGGCTACGCCCCTCGGGGTCGGTGATGGTGGCGATGGTGTCCGTAAGCTTGTAGCGGCCTTTGGCGGCCACGCTGGTCACCCGGAACTTGCCTTCCAGCTTGAAGGGAACCATTATCTTGTGGTTGATCCAGTTTTCCTGAACCGAGCCCAGCCAGTCGCCGGGAACCACTTCGTCGCCCGCTTTGGCGATCGGCTCGAAGTCCCACTCGCTGTCTTCATCCAGGGGGTCGGTGTATTCGCCCCGGATGAGGAACATCCCTTCCATCTTGTTCAGGTCGTCCTGGAGGCCGTCGTAGTTTTTGGACAGCATACCCGGCCCCAGCTTCACTTCCAGCATGCGGTCGGTGAATTCCACCGCGTAGCCCGGCCTCAGCCCGCGGGTGCTTTCAAACACCTGGGTGTAGGCCGTGTCGCCGCTCACCTTGATCACTTCGGCCATCAGCTTCGTGCCTTTCAGGTCGATGTAGCAGATCTCGTTTTGCGAAACCGGCCCATCCACCGCCACCTGGACCAGGTTGCTGATGATTCCTTTAACGGTGCCTTTGGTCATACGTTTAACCTTCTATGATTTTATCGATTTCACTTTAAAGATGTCCGGAAACACAAAGCTCCCGGCCAGCGCGTCCATGGTATCCTGAAACATTGACTTGCCATAGCCGGGATCCAGGTTCAGCCAGCGCTCAACGATGCGCAGCTGGGCGTAATATCCCAACAGGCGGTCGATGTTGAAATAGTTGAAGAAATTGTGGTTTTCGATCCATTTCCAGCGCAGGATGTCGTAGCCGCGTTCGCGGTAGAGGATGTTGTTTTGCTCCCAGATGCGGGAAACGCTTTCGAACAGCTCGTGTCCTTTGCCCAAGCCGAAATCCGCCGCGTTGCTTTTGGCCAGCTTGGCCGCCAATTCGCCTTCTCCCACCAGCCAGCGGGCATATTCCACCTGGTGTTCGCGCCCGTTGATGGCGGTGAGGATGTTTTGCAGGTCGCGGTTGAATTCATACCACTGGCTCAGGAATTTGTTGCCCAGGCTGCCGCAATATTCGTAGGAACCTGCCAGCAGCCGGTGCCTGGTATCCAAATACGGAGGCAGTTCCTCGGCGGAATAGGCTGCCAAAACGGTGTCGTGCCAGAACTCAGGATAGGGGCGGTAATCTTTGCCCAGAGGCTCGCTGGAGCCCGCGGCCCGGGCTTTCGCCTGTTCCGCGTAGCTTTTCCAAAAAAACTTCGAACAATCTCCCACCGGCCGGCCCTCGTCTTCCTTGCCATACATGATCCGGGCCAGGTCGTCGGCGTCTTCCGGCAAACACAGCAGCAGCAGCAGCCGGAAATCCCCGGCTGTGAGGTGGTTTTTGGCCTCTTTGAGGAACTGCGCGGTGCTGATCTGGCTTTTGGTATCGTCAATGGACAGCGCCGGCAGCCCCGTCACAAAGTAGTAATACTGGGTGCGCATGGGGGCTTAGGAGCTGAAGAGGATCTTGTTGCTGCGGGGCCTTAGATATGCTTTGAAGAGGTTCGCGAAATCCTCGTCGGTGAAGCTGAGTTTATAGCCGCCGCCCGCGGGGGAGATGGCGAATCCGTTCTTCATCTGGGGTGAAAACTCCACCTTCAGGCCTTTGCCCGCGCTCTCGCTCAGGCTGGCCAGGAAACTCTCTTCCAGCTTGCCCGCCAGGCTTTCGCTCAGGCTCACGAGGCCGCCGCTGTCCTTGAAGGTGGAAACCAGTTCCAAGATCAGTTTCTGCATGAACGCGGGGTCGCCAGTGGCGTCTTTCAGTTTGGAGTCGAACGCCTCGCTCAGCAGCACGTCAGTAAGCTTTTGCTTCACCGCGCTCAGGGTGCTTTGCGCGGCCATCTTCAGGTCAGAATCGGTGTTCTTGGCGAGGTCCGCCGCCGCTTTTTGGGCTGCGGCCACGGTCTTCTCCGCCTCGGCTTTGGCTTGTTCAAGGATTGCGGCTGCCTCGGTTTTGGCTTTGCCCAGGATCTCCTCTGCCTCAGCCTTCGCCTTGTTCACGCCCTCTTCATAAACGCGCTGTAAAAGGTCTTGCAACTGGTCGCTCATCATTTCTCCAGTGTGTTTTTGACTTTGTTCTCAACTTTTTTTCCCGCCCGGATTTGTCAATGACAAAGTCCGGTTTCACCTGCCAGACCCCCAGCCCTCCGCCTCCTGGTTCACCAATAACCAGGTGGACCGCCCCACCGCCGAACAGGCCTGGTACCTCTGCGACTACTATTACCGCAACACCCGGCCGTTTTTGAAGCAACTCACCGAGGGCAGCAAACTGGACGAGGAACGCCACCTGCTGAAGATCCTCCAAAAGGCCCGGGACAGGAATTGGGGCACTCGCGCCTGCTCTGCAAATCGAGGATGCCCTCCCGGGACTTCCGCAAATGCGTGGAATCGCTGATCGAACGGCAGGCGATCATCTGCCATGAGGATGAGATCGGCTACCGGAACAGGGTGAGTTTGAGGTACGGTCTTAATCCTGTCCTCGCCGACATCGACATTAGCTGATGTGCTGACCATTTGGGAGGGGCCGCGGAAGCGACCCCTCTTTTCATATTATCAATTCTATCAATTTATCAATTCCACTTTACCGCCCCCTGATTTTCATGGTTTATCAATTAATCAATTAATCAATTCCTTTCCACGGCCCCCGGCGGACCGATCGGACGGGGGAAAGTGACAATACATGGACGTAAGAACATATATACCATATATATACCTATATAACTACTAATACCTACTAAATTAGTATATATTATATCTATATAGTATATATATCAGTATCTTATATCTCCCCTCGTCCTGGTCCTGGACGTGAATGCATAAAGGCGGTGAAGAAAGGAATTGATTAATTGATTAATTGATTAACTCGGCCTGAGGGGGGCTGTCGTGGGATAGGGTGGAACTTTTTCGGTAAGTACCGGCGCTCGCCGAAGCGCCGTGTGATTGGGAAAAGAGGCGGTACGGCGACCGCCTGTACGGGGGCGGGGTGGGCTGTCGAATTCCCGTTCGACAGAGTCAGCGCAGCTGCCTGGGAAGCGTCCTCCGGCCGCTGTGGCGACCAGATGTCGCCACCCCGGACATTATCAGCTGAAGGCTCCGCCACTCTGTCATTCCGGGGAAGGGGCCCCGGAATCCAGCCCGTCCGGGTAATGCCCTGGTAAGGTGCCGATCCAGGCGCAGCCTGCATCGTCACCGCTTCCGTGTCACATTGGCTATTCCCGCCTTGTCTGGATTCCGGGGCGGGGTGGTGGAATAATAAATCAGTTAATCCGTTCAATCCGTTAATCCGTATGATAATGGCTATACCGGCCCTGCTGTAGTCCATGCTCGCCGCACTCGCTGGACTCCAGCGGATTCGGCTATTCCCGCCTTGTCTGGATTCCGTCACTGCGTTCCGGAATGACGGGTTCGGGGCGGGGCGTTGTAAAGTTGAATCCTTGTAATCCGTATCATCAGTTAAATCCGTTGAATCCGTAGGGGAAAAATGCCGGGGCCCTGCTGTAGTCCAAGCTCGTTTTTCGCTGGACTCCAGCTATGTTACACCCTTTCACCCTTCCACCCTTCCACCCTTTCACCCCCGTCACCCTTTTTCGCCCAAATCCTTCCCCTGTTCGCCTCTCATCGGCCTCCCGTCAGCCTCCCCATGGTTAAACGGGTGGTTAACGGGAGGCAGGGCAGTGGCGGATCAGCTGGGGCTCAGGGGGTTCTGACCGGGAGATCACCTGGCCCGGGCGCTGTCCCTTCGCCACTGGTCCGCCTCAGTTCCTGCCTGGCGGGGAAGTGGGGGCGGAAGCAGGCAGGAAGTGGCTAAGAACTGCATCCGGGGCGGCTGCGGCGAGCTTTTTCACAGGCTTTCCCCGCACGGGGGGTAATATTTTTGTGGACAGGCTGGGCGGGGCCGGATAAATTGTGAACCGTAGGCCGCAGAACGCAAGAAGGAAGAAGAAGATGAAAACAAAGCTGATCCTGGGGGCGCTAGCGCTGGTTTTGGCCGGCTGCGCCACCCAGAGCGTGAACATGGCCATCCTCCGGCCGGCGGAGGTGAACCTCCACGCCTACACGACCATCGCCGTAGGCGACATCTGGGGCCCTCCCCATCAGTGGTTCCGCGCCCAGGACATCCGC
Source organism: Candidatus Cloacimonadota bacterium (assembly GCA_017995495.1). Classification (GTDB taxonomy): domain Bacteria; phylum Cloacimonadota; class Cloacimonadia; order Cloacimonadales; family Cloacimonadaceae; genus Syntrophosphaera. The sequence goes on along the minus strand of JAGOIS010000007.1, from coordinate 6,718 downwards.
GACGCCTTCACCGCCCGCCTGATCGAAAGCGAGTATTTTGAGACCGTGTTGGACCGCGCCTACCTTCAGGCCATCCTCCAGGAACACCAGCTCTCCTGGAGCGGCTTCGTGGATGAAGACAGCGCTCCGCGGCTGGGCAGCTTCATCGGGGCCGCCGCGTTGGTGGTGGGTAGGGTGACCCGCGACGAATACAAGGAGGAGATCAGCAGCGAAACGGTGACCAAAAAAGATAAAACTGGCCAGGAATACGAGGTGCTCAAACACACCCGCACCGGCACCCACCATCTGGGCGTGAACATCCAGATCCTGGACGTCCAGACCTCGGCCGTGATCGCCAACAAACGCTTCGAGACCAGCCATGCGGATGCCAAAAGCGCCGAGGACCAGCAGCCGCCCCGGATCGACAACACCTTTCTCTACAACGTTTGCGTGAACGAGCTCTCACGCCAGTTCATCCGCGCCGTGGCGCCTTACTACGTGAACGTCTCCGCCACCTTTGAGCTGGACAACAAGTACCTCCCGGAGCTCAAAACCGCCCACCAGATGGTGGTGGTCGGCGAATTCGAACGCGCCATGGACATCCTCGCCGCGGCCGCCCTCAAACAGGGAATTCCGCCCAAATCAACCGCCAAAGCCTTCTACGACCTCGGCCTCATCCAAATGTACTCCGGCGCATACGACAACGCCATCGAAAACTTCGTCCGCGCCCTCGAACTCGCTCCCAAAAACAGCCGCTACTCCCGCGCCATCCAAACCTGCCGGGATGAACGCCACCAGGCCGAACAGGTGCGACGCCAGATGGAGGGTCCGGGCTGAGCTTTATCCACCCAGCTTGGAGTTCAAAGCGCCCAGTTCGATGACAAACCTTGCTGCGACTCGAAAGCGCTTTGGACTTCAAGCGAACAGCTAACCGCGCTGTCTAAAGTCCAAGCCGGCCAGGCAATGGCGGAAGGCTTGAAACTTGTTTTGCCGGCTTGAACTCCAACCAGGGTGCGATAAAAGAGGCTTGGCCTACTGAGGGAATGTCAAGCCCAGATTGAAAAAGGGGAGCAGGACGGGCAGGCCTGCTTCATCGGGCTGCACGGTCACCCCAATTCCCGGGATCAGTCCCAAGCCATTCCTGGAGGGGAAACTCCGGTTGGCAGCCAGGCTGAGGCAGGGGATGTCCTCCCTCAGGGTAAGGTCTCCGGACTTGTACCCCCATTCCTTTTGCCAGCCGAGACGCAGGCCGTAGGTGGTGATGCTCTCCACGTTCCGGTAGCGGGAATACATCAGCAAACACTCCGCGCCTGCCAGCAGCTGACGCCCCCCGGTTTCCAACTCTTCATCATCCATCACGAGAGGCACCATCACATTCAGCGCGGGCTGAAGGGCAAGGCAGGATCGAACCGGTGATTCACCCGACGGGGCGGGCGCGGACCCCTGCCAGAGCACCTGTTTGTATCCCAGTTTGGCGCCCAGATTGAGCACGGGGGACAGATAGGCCTTGGCTGTGACCTCACTTCGCGCGGAGACGGGACTTGTGACCAGGATGCCCACCCGGGAGGTGAAAGCAAGGTACAGCGGAAGGGCCATATATTCGCCGCTCTTCGCGTGCTTGGAGTCATTCATCTCACTCAAAAATTCCCGCGTGAGGAGGCCGCCCAAACAGAAATAAGGCGAATACTCCGTCCCTTCCTGGCTGGGGGGCAGGGCCGTTTCGGTCATGGAAACGTCCACCACCGCGCAGCCCGCCAGGAGCAGCAGCGCCAACAGCGCTGTGACCACTTTCCTGAACATGGTTGCCACCTCAGGGCCCAAAATTGGCGGCCTCAAAGCTTCACCCCCAGGCCGATGCCGACAAAGGGGAGGGGCGACCACTCCTTGTCCGGCGGCCTCATGAATCCCAAACCGAGCTCCGGCATATAGTAAAAGATCCCAACTTCCTTTTTGATATTCGCGCCCACGCCCCACTGCCAGAAATCACCCTGGTGCCCTTCAAAGCTAAGGTGGTGCCAGCTCCCCCGGCCCGCCAGGGTCAGCACGGCGCTCTTTCCCAGCAGATATGAGCCGAGCAGGTGGGCTTCCGCGCCTTCGGCTTTCACTTTGTAGTCACCCCGGTAGTTGTCGCTGATATAGCTGTAGGAGGGTTTCAGCGCGAGATAGAATTTGTCTTTGTGGATCAGCAGGGCTTTCACGCCAGCCCAGGCCCCGTATGAGTCCCCATAATTCTGTTTCACACAGGCATCCAGCCAGGGCAGAAGGCCCAGATCGGCTTTGGCAAACACGTCCAGTCTATAGACTTCCTGCTCGTTCTGGAGATAACCCGAAAGCCTCAACAGATCGGCGCAGCTCCCAATATGGGAGGAAACCTCCAGCCGCTCAGGCCAGAGGGGGACGGCCGTTTCCTGGATGCTGAGGTCGGCATAGGAATTCACACGAATCTCTGTGCAGGCCGCCAGCAATACGAGAAAAGCAAACAAAGCGATCTTGGCCAGTGTTTTCATAGGCGATTCCTTGATGTCGACATACGGATATCGCCGGAATGTGTCAAGTTATTTATTTATTCATATTACATTTTGGAAAATATGGGATCTGTCCGCTGGAATCAAGGCTGGCCTAATAGGCGAAAACGACTCCGCTTTGGGGGAAGACCCACTCTTCGGCTTTGGTGGAGACGGTGATGGTGCGTTTGGAAGTGGAGACGCGGGGATACTTGTTCTGGCCGGCAAAGACAGGCACGCACTCGATCTGGTCCAGCTCCGGGGGATGGGTGAAGCTGATCTTCACGCCGTGGGTGAGCTCGGTGATGAAAACGCTGAGTTGATGCGAGGAACGGGGATAGAGGGTGAGGGTGTCGATTTCGTAGCGGACCTCGGAACCCACCAGGTTTTTGAGCTCGGGATGGGAGCAACGGATCTCCATGCAGTCGTGTTTGAACTGGATCTTGGTGTCCAGTTCGAGGCCGTTGATGCGCACCGAGGAGAGGGAAAAAGCCTGGGGGCTGAGCTCGAAATTGGCGTCCATCAGCCAGCGGTATTCCACGTCGCGGCGCTTGAAATAGGCTTTGAGGGCCGCCTCGGAAGTGGCGCAGGCCACTGTGAACCAGCCGTTCTGAAGTGTTTTGCTGAAGCTGAGGGTGGTTTTGGCGCGCCAATAGCGGGGACCGGCGGAACCCGAGAAGCTGATGTGGTGGCGGAAGTCGCGCCGGTAAAGGATCTCGCGGTCGCGGTTGTAAAAGAACACGCGGAGGATCTCCCTCGAGATCAGCTCGCCCATTTCCTCGCTGTTCACGCGCTGGGAGATGGCGGCCTGGATGATCTGGCTGAGCTTGGAATCCGGATAGTCGGAGGAGACGAACTCGCGCCGGGAGAGGGGCGAGGAGGTCACCAGGCGGCGGCCTTCATAGTAATAGCGCTTCGCGCGGCGCCCCACCTGGCACAGCAGCTCATAGGCCGATCCACCGTAGCTCGCGGCGAGGTTTTCCGCCCGCAGTTCAGGCGCGGAATTGCCCAGCAGCACCACTTCGTCGCCGATCCGGACGTCTTTGGCGTCGGTGGCGTCCACGCAGATCAGGTCCATGGAAACCCGGCCAATCACGGTACAGAGCGCGCCTTTGAGGGCGACGGTTCCGCGGTTGGAGAGCAAAAAGTCGTAGCCGTCGGCATAACCCACCGGGATCACCGCGATCCGGGTGGGCCGGCAGGCCTGCCAGGAGCGGTTGTAGCCCACGGTGGCGCCGGCGGGGACCTCCTTGAGCTGGGAGACGGTGGATTTGAAGGTCATCACCGGCTTCAGGGTGATTTTTTTGAGCTGCGAGGGATGGGTGTATATGCCGTAGCTGAGGATGCCCAGACGGCAGACGGGAACGCTCTTCGCGAGGCCGTTCACCACACCGGAGCTGTTGGACAGATGGATCCAGGGGGCCTTGACCTTGTGCTTGGACAGGATGGAGAGGAATTCCCGCTCCTGGGCGCAGCTGAACTCAATGTCGCTCTCGCTGGCGGCAAAATGGGAAAAGACACTCTGGATTTGGAGGTGGGGCAGTTTGGCCACCGCTTTCCAAAGCCTGCCAAAATCTTCGGCCAGCGCATCGCCGCGGTGCATCCCACTGTCCAGTTTGAGGCTCACCCTGCCCTTGATACCCCGCTCAGCGCAGGCCTGGTTGAGCTGAAGGGCAAAAGCCGGATCGCTCAGAGTGGGCCAGAGGTCATACTCCAGAATGCCTGGGATCTCGTCGGGAAGCGAGGGTGAGAGGATCAGAACGGGGGCCTTGAACCCCTGGATCCTCAGCAGCTTGCCCTCTTCGGGATTGGCCACGCCCAGCGCCAAAGCCCCCTCGGAGAGGGCGATCCTGGCGATCTCGTGAGCGCCGTGGCCGTAGGCGTCGGCCTTGACTATCTGGATGAAGCCCTGATCCTTGCCCAGAAGGTCCCTCAGGGCCCTCAGATTGGCCCGGAAGGCGTCCAAGTCGATCTCCACCCAGCTGCGTTCGCGGATAGCTTTAACGGCCATCTGAGGCTCCTCAGAAGAATTTTGCGGCCAGGTCGGCCAGTTGGGAGCGCTCGCCCTTTTCCAGGGTGATGTGGCCCACGATGTCCTCGTGCCTGAGTTTCTCCACGGCCACGGAAAGGCCGTTGGAAGAGGAATCCAGGTAGGGGATGTCGATCTGGTAGGGATCGCCGGTGAGGACGAGCTTGGTGTTTTCACCGGCGCGGGTGATGATGGTTTTCATCTCGTGGGGGGTGAGGTTTTGGGCCTCGTCGATGATGATGAACTGGTTTGGCAGGCTGCGTCCGCGGATGTATGTGAGGGGTTCCAGCTCCAGAAAGCCGTAATCCAAAAAATCCTCCAGGCTGGGCTTGCGTTTGCCCTTGAAGTTTTCGGTCCTGATATCCTCGTGCAGCGCCAGCAGGATGTCCATGTTGTCGTAGATGGGCTGCATCCAGGGGTTTATTTTGTCGCTCTTGGTGCCGGGGAGGTAGCCGAGGTCCTGACCCAATGGCGAGATGGGGCGGGAGATCACCAGGCGGGTGTACTTTTGCTCCTCCACAACCTTTTGCAGGCCGGCCGCCATCGCCAACAGGGTCTTGCCCGTTCCGGCGATCCCGGAGAGGCTCACAAGGCGGACGGTGTCGTCCAAAAGCAGGTCCAGCGCCATTTCCTGTTCGAAATTCCGCGCCTTGATGCCGTAAACCTGCTGGCCGGCGTAGCTCTGGAGGGCGTAGAGGGCGTTCGCGGATTTGTTGTAGCGCAGGGTGCGGACGTTTTCGGGCGAGGATTTGCGGAAGAAGCGGATGAACTGGTTCGGGCAGATGTCCTCAAAGGTATTGGCGATGTACTTTTTGCCGTTGAGGGAGTCGAACTGTTCGTCCTCCAGCTCTTGGGTTTCCCAGCCGGTGTAGAGCTCTTCAAATTTGATGTTGTCCGTTTCGAAGTTTTCGGCGTTGATGCCCACGCTGTCGGCTTTGATGCGCACATTGGCGTCTTTGGAAACGAGGGTGACCAGCGCCTGGGGGTTTTTCTGCTGGAAGTAAAGCGCGGTGCCGATGATCAGGTTGTCGATGCGATCCAGGAAAAAGAGCTGGGAGGCGGTGTCGGTCACGTCTTTGTTCACCGAAACCTGCAAGGTGCCGCCATTGTCCATGATCACGCCTGCCTGGAGGCTTCCGCGGGAACGCAGGGAATCCAGATAACGGGCGATCTGGCGCGCGTTGCGGCTCTTTTCGTCGAAGCCTTTTTTGAACTGGTCGATCTCTTCGATGACCACGATGGGGATCACGACATGGTTTTCAGCAAAGGAAAATAGGGCCTGGGGGTTGTGGATGAGGACGTTGGTGTCCAGAATGAAGATCTTGGTTGCCAAAAGTATCGTGCTCCTTATTGGGGGTGGTTCTGAATGCGCTGGATCAGTTCGCGGTGGGCGGGAAAGTCATCGGCCAGGGCGCTGGGCTCGGCCATCTCAAAATCGGTGTAGGAAAAGGCCGGCCACAGCGTGCAGCCGCAGAACGCGAAACCTTCAGGGGCCAGCAACTCGGCCGCGATCCAGATCTGGCGCGGGATGGCGATCTGGGGAAGCTGTCCGGCGGGGACGTCGGCACCCAGGATGATCGTCTCCAGGCCTTTGATGGAGAGCAGATACATTTTCAGGGGCGTGCCCAGATAGTGGTGCCACATCTCGTCGCATTGCACCCGGTGCCAGCGGCAGACCATGGTCTTGGGCAGCAGGTAAAGAATGGAGGATCCGGCCAAACGGTCTGGAAAGACCAGCTTGCCGGTGGGGTCCTTCAGGTCGCCGGTGAGCTGGGATTGCCAGTTGCGGCGGTAAAAGCCTCCCTCGGGATGGGGCATCATGTTCAATTGGTCCAGGTAAACTTGGTATTCTTCCATATTACGCTCTGTTTTTAAGACTATGAACAAGGATTTGTCCAATGCCGATTGGCGTCAATGTTTTTGTGTTGAATGTCCTGAGATTCTCCAGAGTGACAGGGAGTTTTTTATCCAAAGAGAAAAGCGGTGGCGGGCAGGGGGTGAATCAGAAAGGGTTCAGGGCGGATCGGGGGCAAAAAAATGGTGCTGAAGGGGGGACTCGAACCCCCATGAGCTCATCGCTCACTAGTCCCTGAAACTAGCGTGTATACCAATTTCACCACTTCAGCACTTGCGTGTGAGAACCAAATCCCGTGGGACGGCCCCGCTGTCAAGAATTTTGTTTGGCGGAGCGGCTTTGATCAGGCTG
>JAGOIS010000140.1 GCA_017995495.1 Candidatus Cloacimonadota bacterium | reverse complement strand
GGTCGCGGTACCAGGCGTTCAGGCCTTCAATGCTGGTGCGGTAGTTGATGTAGCGGGTGCCGGTGAATTCCCAGTCCATGTCGCCCATGGCGATCTCATACTGCTTTCCGAACACCCGGATGAACACCTTGTCCAGACTGCTCAGTTCCTTGGAATCGCCTTCCGGTGTGAGTTTGGACTGGCTGTCGGAAAGCTGGGCGGCGATGTTCACATTACGGGAAAGCTCGCCGTTCAGATTCACGAACAGCGATTGTTTGAGGTTAAAGGCGTCGTCGTCCGAAAACGTGATGGCAAAGGTCTTGGCGCCGGAGATGACCAGCTTGCCGTCATCCGGGATCCAGTTCCGGGGCCGGGGCGCGATCGTCTGGAAGAGGCTGTCGGAGGGTTCCAGCTCCTGATACAGGAAACGGGGTTGGGCCAGGTAGGGCGGCACCAGGATGAAGCTGACGCGCAGGTTTACCGCATCCGGGAAGCTGAGCAGGATGATTCTGCCGGCGCGATGGTCCAGCCGGTAATCCCGTCCGCCGATCAGCAGCAAGGTGTCCGCCAAAACGGTTTCCGAGCCGCTGATGATGGGGCTTTCAGAGATCTGATATGTGACTTGGTCCGGCAGCAGCGGGACCATCTTTTCCACCACCAGGTTCTGCGCCCCAAGCGGCGCCAAGGCAAGCAGGACCAGAACCGCGGCAAAAAGATGGGAACGCACGCGCTATACTTTGTGGATCACGGCCGTCACTACTCCCCACACGATGAAATCCAGTTCCTCATTGATCTTGAGCACTGGATAGGACTCGTTTTCGGGCACCAGGGAATACTCGCCGTTCTCGATGCGCAGCCTCTTGATCGTGAACTCGCCGTCATAGCGGGCCAGGACAATCTTGTTGTTGGTCGCTTCCAAAGACCTGTCCACGATCACGATGTCTTCCGGAAAGATCCCGCAGCCGGTCATCGAATCACCTCCCACCCGGGCAAAGAAGGTGGCGGCCGGATGCTTGATCAGATACTCATTGAGGTCCAGCAGGCCTTCGATGTAATCGGCGGCGGGGGAGGGGAAACCAGCCTGGACCCTCGCGCCGATAAGCGGGCGCTTGAGCTTGGTTTCGGTGCTCACGCCGAACAGCGCCGTCACCGAACCGTCTGATTTGATCTTCTTTCGCGTCATGGGGGCCTCAGAAAACAACAGTCAACCGTGAGCTGGCACGGTTGACTGCCGGAAGATGATATTGTTACTTGATTTTACTAAGAATATCGGACGCGCTCTTGCCATAGGTGGGATCGCCTGCGATCCTTTGCAAGTCGGCTTTGGCGGCGTTGAAGTTCTTTTTCATGTAATAGGCGTTGCCTCTCAACAGAAAGGCGGCGGCCTTGGAAGAATCTGTATTGATGGTCTTGGTGGCGTAGGTGATCACGCGGTCCCAGTTTTTCTGGCCGTTCCAGTGGTTGGCCAGAGTCAGGGCCACGTCGGCATTGGCTTCCAAGTTCAGGGATTTGTCCAGGAATTCGATCTTCTTGGAAGTGTTTTTCAGCTTGTCATAGTTGTCCGCCATGATCCTGTAGGACTGGGCGATCGAAGCGTTGTCGGAGATGGTGGCAACCAACTTTTCCAGCATCTCGTTGGATTTCTTGTAGTTTTGGATGGAGCGGTAGAAGTTGGCGACTGTGGTGTAAACTTCCGCGCTCTGCTGCAATTGGATCGCCTTGTCATAGTAAATCGCGGCCGTGTTGTTGTCTTTTTCATCGCGATAGGCGTTGGCCAGCACCAGATAGGCTTTGTAATCCTGCGAAGCTTCCGCGTAGTCTTTCAGCACGTTGTAGGCCCGCACCTGGTCTTTGATGTCATTTTTCAGGATGCTGTATTTGGCCATGAGCACGTCGGCGTTGCCTGCCTCGTATTGCAGAACGTTGTCGTAGTAACCCAGGGCGCGTTCATACTGGCCGCTGTTTTGGGCTGTCAGGGCCATGTTGCGGTAAAGGATCGAGACATATTCATCCCGTTCTTTGGCGGTCATGGTGAGCGGGGTCAGGCTCTTGTAGATGTTGACCGCGGTCAGGTATTCGTTGATGGCGTCGTCATACATCAGGTCCTGAGCGCTTTCATTGGCCATGCGCATGTTGGTCACGGCGATGTTGATCTGGATCTTTTCCACGTTCACATCCACCGAATCGGTGGGCGCGGCGGTCGTCTGAGCCTGCAGATAGAAGTCCCGGGACTGGTTGAAGTAATTCAGCGCCCGGAAGTAATCTTCTTCCTCAAATGCTGTGGCAGCCGTATCCGCGGCTGCTTTGGCCAGTTCCAGAGGGGTAGGCGGCGGCGTCACCGGCTCTTCCACTTTCTTATTTGAACTGCAAGCCGACACCACCAACAGGAGCGCCAGCAGGATCGTCGTAAGATATGTGTATTTTTTCATTGTTCCTCCAGCTAATATCTTTACCAAAGCCAATGCTGAAACCTGCGTTTTTTGTCAATGTAAAAAGCTTGGAGGCGTTAAAACAGATTTTTTTTCACGCTTTTGAGGACTTCAAAATATGTTCGTTATCCTCTGACTGACAATCAGTTATAAAATCACAACAACGGTTTTGCGTTACCCCATGGCGCTAAAGTGCTGCAAAATCATCATTTTTTTGTTGACAGATTTTCCAGACCCCGTTTTTAATAGCACCGTATTATCTCTTACTCTTTAAATACAATACCTAAGGAGGTAAAATGAGCAGAGATGATTTGATTAAAAAGATCGCAGGGACAGCCGGAATTTCACAGAAAACAGCCGGCGTCGCACTCAACGCCATGTTAGAGGGCGTTACCCAATCTCTCAAGAAAGAAGAGAAAGTGTCCTTGGTCGGTTTCGGTTCCTTCAGCGTGGCTCATCGCAAAGCCCGCAATGGCATCAACCCCAAGACCGGCAAAGCCCTTAAGATCGCGGCCCGTAAAGTTCCTGTCTTCAAAGCAGGAAAGAAGCTGAAAGAAGCTGTCAAGGCCGGGAAAAAGAAATAAACCAAAATTGACATCCTAAGAAAGGCGGAAATTCGTTTCCGCCTTTTTTGCTTTTGGGAGCAGGGGGCATGCACCAGGGGATAACTGCGGTTTTCGAACTCAAAGGGCCCGCTCCGAAATGAGCTCGCCACGAGCGATCAGGCCCAAAATGCTGAGGTTATCCAGGATCCCGGGGCTGGCAAAGAGGTCTAAGACGTGATCATTGGAGCAGCATTTTCTTTACACTCTGATGGTTTCCAGAGCTGAATTGTAGCGTGTAAATGCCGGCGGACACACGCTGACCATTGGCATCGCGGCCATTCCAGACCAGGTTGAAAAAGCCACCGGCCACTCCACCTGTCGAGAACACGCATTCACCTTTGATGTTGAATATCTTTACTGTGTAGGGCTGGGGCGATTCCTTGATGCCCAATCTCAGGGTGGTTTGCCTCCTGAAAGGATTGGGGAAGATGCCGGCAATGCCTGTGGTTGCCGGGGTTTCGGTATCATCAGCATTGGGCACAACGATCTGGTACAGGGCGGTGTTTATGGCACTGGGAGTCCAGTTTGATTTGTAGGCCCTGATTTTCACCGTGGTTGTAGACTGGATGGGTATGGGTGCCGAATACAGGCTTGATGTCTCCTGGGGATCAGAGCCATTCAGGGTATAGCGGATCTGAGCTCCGGGAGTGGCACAGATGAGGGAGACGCTCTGGGCACTGCCGTAGGTACCCTGGGGCGGGTCAAATTCCGGCGTGGCGACCGTTCCCGTTACTGTGTAGGTGGCGGAGGCGGTGGCGCTGGGGGTCCAGCCGGTTTTGAACCCCTTGGCTTTGAGCGTCAAAGTCGTTTGCAGAGGGATTTCGATCGGCGCTGTATAGGCAGGTGAAGCTTCTGTGGGTTCCGTGTTGTTTGTGGTGTAGCGGATCGTGGCTCCCGCCGTGGAACAAGCCAGCGTCACCAACAGCGAAGTGGGATAGGTTCCGCCCACGGGGCTAAAGGTAGGCGTGGCCACGGTTCCGGTGATGACATAGGTGGCGGTGGCGGTGGAGCTGGGGGTCCAGCCGGTTTTGAACCCCTTGGCTTTGATGGTCATGTTGGTGGCCACATTGATGGGGGCGGAGTAGGTGGGGGATGCTTCCGTAGGCTCGGTTCCGTTCGTGGTGTAGCGGATCACGGCGCCGGAGGTGGAGCAGGAGAGGGTCACATTCTGCGCGGCAGGGTAGGTTCCGCCAACTGGGTTAAAAGTAGGCGTGGCGACGGTTCCGGTGATGACATAGGTGGCGGTGGCGGTGGCGCTGGGGGTCCAGCCGGTTTTGAATCCTTTGGCTTTGATGGTCATGTTGGTGGCCACATTGATGGGGGCGGAGTAGGTGGTGGATGCT
>JAGOIS010000139.1 GCA_017995495.1 Candidatus Cloacimonadota bacterium | reverse complement strand
GCCATCACACATGGCAACGGGCCCCAGGTGGGCAACCTGCTCCGCCAGCAGGAAGCCGGAGAAAAGGAAGGCATCGCCCCGCTGCCCCTCGGTGTGCTCAACGCCGCCACCGAAGGCTCCATGGGCTACATGATAGAACAAAGTCTGCAAAACAAGCTGCACCAAAGCGGGATCGACAAGGACGTGATCACCATCATCTCCCAGGTGGTGGTGGACCGCAATGACCCCAGCATGCTCAATCCCACCAAATATGTCGGCAGCACCTATTACACCGCGGAGCAGGCTGAAGAGCTGAAAAACACCCTCGGCTGGACCCTCAGGGAAGACTCGGGTAAAGGTTACCGCCGGGTGGTGCCGTCGCCCCTTCCGCAAAAGATCATCCCCGCGGAGACAGTGAAAGAGCTGGTCCAGCGTGGCGAGATCGTGATCGCGGTCGGCGGCGGCGGTATTCCCATCTACATAGAGGATGACGGCACTTATGAAGGTGTGGACGCCGTGATCGACAAGGATTTCGCCAGCGCCCTCCTCGCCCTGAACATCGAGGCCGATCTCTTCGTGATCCTCACCGGGGTGGACAAGGTGGCCGTGGATTACGGCAAACCCACCCAGCGCGACCTGGACACCCTCACTGTGGATGAAGCCCGCAGATATTACGATGAGGGGCAGTTCCCCGCCGGCAGCATGGGACCCAAGATTAAGGCCGCCATCGATTTTCTGCAGCGCGGCGGCAAGGAAGTGCTGATCACTTCGATCGACAGGATAGTGGACGCCTTCGCCGGCAAGACCGGCACCCGCATCACGCACTGATCATATTCACCAGCTAAACATCAAAGCCCGGATCATTGGTCCGGGCTTTTTGCTGTTGACAAGATCGGGTTTTGTTACCCACTATTATTGGAGAGCGGAAGACAGGGGACGGAGTAAAATCCCCGCCTCCGGGGTACATTCGGTTGTTTCTACCTTAGCCCCAGCCTACTCGCCTCCTGTACGCCTCCCGCTGAGTTCCCGCCTTTTGGGCGGGAAGTGAAGGGGAGGCTAATGGGATGTGAATGGGAAGAGGCTTGGGGCGGATCGACTAGGGAAGTTTTCTGGCTCTCTTTCAAACTTGATGAGTGGGGTAACGGTCATCCTGATCAGGTACCCGAAAGTGGGCTGCCGAAATCTGTTCGGCAGAGACAGCAAACTGGCTAAAGCGAGCTCCGCTCACTGTGGCAAACGGATTTTGCCACCCCAAATCTGTGGGTGGGCTATTCCCCCAAGGGCTGGATTCCAGGGCCCCGGCGCTGAAGCACCACCCCGGAATGGCACAGCGGAATGGCTGATGTGGCTGGAGTCCATGCTCGCTGCGCTTGCTCGACTCCAGCAAAAAAAACCGGCCACCCGAAGGCAGCCGGTGATATTCATGGTTGGAATCAGTTTAGAGCAGTCCGCATTCCGTGAGTACCTGGTTCATCATTGTTTTCGCATCTGAAGTGAGCATATACGAAAGCGGGAATCCGAACACGTAGCATTTGCTGTTGCCGGTAACTGTTTTCAGGCCGATGGGTCGGTTGTTGTACAGGTCAAACTCGGCCTGGGTGGGCGGCGATACGGGATAAGTTGTCGGTTTGATCCCCATACGGTAGATCACTTCTGCGTTTGCAGAGAGATTGGGGAAATAACTGATGGTGGAAAGCCCCTGCTTCGAATTGACCAATCCGTTAAAAGCGGGTTCATTGGCCTCGTCATACTGGAGCGCAATATCAGAGAAAGGTGACTGGCCCAGTGCTTTTTGGAAGAAGGCGCTGGTCTGCAGGGCGTCACTCATGAAACTTGCCGGCGGGTTCACGTACTGGATACCCATGTAGTTGACCAGGGTCCTCTGGGTGGCAATGACGAAGGATTGCAGGTTGGAGGCCAGCTTGGAAGTGGAGGAGAGGATGAAATTGCCCCCTGATCTCAGATACAGGTTGAGGCCGTCATTTTCGTTCGTTATGTTTCCACTTTCTTGTGGGTTGTCGGAATGGTAGATCACGAGTTTGTACTTCTGAAGGTCGGAGGTGGCCAAATGGCGTTTGCGGTAGTCTTCATTGGTATTGCCAGGATTGCCGGTTCGGCTGCGGCGGATGAAGGTTTTGGTGCCTGCATATCCGGAGAGCATCTCCTCGTACTTGGCCTGGACAATGGCGTCCGGAGAGGTTTGAGCGTTGTTCAGATCGTCGTCAACAACCAACACTCCGCTGCGGCCACTTGCGTCGAGGGGATCCACAAGGGTGAAGGTATAGGTGGCCGGAATAGGATCGACCTCGCCCTGAAGGTCCACGCAGCGAACTTCCAGGCTGTGCTCTCCACTGGGCAGGGAGGTGAGCACGAGAGACTGTCCCAGAGGCGAATATAGCGGTACGCGCAGCCATTCCTTGCCGTCACCGTCGATAACATGTGAATCCGCAAAGGGCGGATAATTGTAGGGCTCTCCGTCCAGGCGGAGATCAAAGTGGGTAATCTCGCTAAAATAGTTCGAGTCGCTATTACGGTCCAGCACGGTGTCCACTTTCTTGTCGTAGGGACTCTCTGAGCCGGGAGGTGGGAAAATGATATTGCCGCTTGAATGCACCTGCCCGTATTCGCCCCTCCAGCCCCAACGCAGCCAGACTTTCATGTTGTTGCTGTTGATGGCTGTGGTTTTGTTATCCAAGTCCTTGAAGAAGTGCGTGGCAAAACGCTGCAACCCGCTCACGATGGTGAAGGGGAAGATCTCCGGGCTGGAAGCATCGGAATAGTCGATGAAATGGTTGTCGCCAAGGGCATAGGTCCGCTGGCGGTAGATCACGGTCCTGGGCCGGAATCCGTCTTGAACGGCAAAAGAAATCCGGGAATTGCGCGTGCTTTCAGATACAACTCCGGACATGTCATAGGCGCGGGACTCGATCCTGGTGAGGGTGTTGGTCACTCCGCCCACCACGTCGTAAGTGAGGGCGGGATTGGTGAAGCGGGTGAGCAGATATTCATCCATATTGACATCATTCGGGGACGTCGCAGTATCGATCCACTCCGTTTCCGTGCCAGCGATCACTGTGCTGTCAGCAGGATTTAACTTCATCATCTTGAATTCAAATTTGTAGGGGGTGGAGCTTACGAAGGGATCTTCGTCATTCATGATGAAATCGAGCCTGATGCCTGAACCGACCTTTCCGCCGTTGGGATTGCCCTTGGTGGTGGTGACGATGCATGTGGGACGCAGGGAGGTGGCGTTGAATTTTCTCCAGGCTTTGCTGGTCTGGGGATGGCCTTCCGCCACAGGAGTGATCCCTCCGCGGTTGTCGATGGCGATCACTTCAAAGGTGCTTTCCAGAGTAAGGGGATTTCCATTGGCATCTGAAGCGGGAAAGTTGATAACGGCGTATTTATCCGAGGTCCAGATGGTTTTGCGGGCCTGGGGATGGTCGAGGGGCAGGTTTTGGTCGGCATTGGTCTTATAATGGAGCACCCAGCCCACACCGAAGCGGTCGATCACGTTTTGGGGGGTCACATCGCCGGTCATGTCCACATAATGGTTGCCGGGAGTGGCGATCGGGTTTCCATTCTGGTCTTTCACGCGGTAGGCAAAACCGGTGATGAGACCGTCCTCATCCCAGGCGTTCCAGAAGATCCTTTGCTGAAATATGAATTCAGTGTCGGCAAACGGGGCAAGCAGCTCACTGTCATCAAAACCTTCATAGGAAGTGATGGCAATATCAGGTTCCTTGTTCTCAAATTTTTCGCCGAATTTGCCGCAACCGGTGAGCACCAGCAGGGCCAGGGTCAATATGGTTAAAAGGGTTAAGAGTCTTGCGCTCTTATATGGCATCGTTCCTCCCATACCAGATCGGTGGATATTTTCTTACTGTTATTCCCTAAAAATGAAATCGAGAAAATCGTCAATGTTTTTATTCGTTCCCTGTGCTCCGAGAGCGGCCTTGAGTAAATTCAGCCAGAGCAGGGATGTGGTTACGGAACCAATTCCTCCGGGCACCGGGGTGATGGCCAATGCCTTGGCTGCACAGGAATTGAAGTCGATGTCACCCACATATCCGGTCTTGCCATCAGCGCCGATCTTTTCGTTGATACCCACGTCGATGAGCACGGAATTTTTTTTGATCATGTCCGCTGTGACGAACTCCGCCCTGCCCAAAGCGGCGATCAGGATATCCGCTGTTTGGGTGAGATCGGCCAGGTTTTCACTGCGGGAATGGCAGACGGTTACGCTGGCATCGGCCCAAGCCTTTTTCCAGAGCAGCATATTGGCCAGGGGTTTGCCCACGATCGCGCTGCGCCCTATAATCACGGCGTGTTTTCCAGCGACCGGCACCTTGTAGTGCCTGAGGGTGCAGAGCACGGCCATTGGGGTGCAGGGTGTGAGGGCATCCTGGGAGAGGATGATCC
>JAGOIS010000138.1 GCA_017995495.1 Candidatus Cloacimonadota bacterium | reverse complement strand
TCCGCCACGAACTGAGCGAAGATTACAAGGCCAACCGCCCGCCGATGCCGGACGAGCTGGTGACGCAGATCAAGCCTGTGCAGGAGTTTTTCCGCTTGATCGGGATGCCGGAGGTATCTCTGGACGGTTATGAGGCCGATGACGTTCTGGCCACCCTGGGAGAGCGTTTCAAGGACCGCTTCGACATCGTGTACGTGACCTCGGACAAGGATTATTCGCAGCTGGTGGAGGAGAGGGTGAGTATCTTCGATCCCGCCAAGGATGTGAGTTATGACCGCGAAGGGGTGTTCGCCAAATTCGGAGTTCATCCGGAGCAATTTGTAGATTATCTGGCGCTGGTGGGTGACACCTCAGACAACATTCCCGGTGTGAGAGGCATTGGCCCCAAGGGCGCGGTACCTCTGCTGAAAGAGTACGGCACACTGGAAGAGATCTACGCCCATCTGGAGGAGATATCCTCCTCGGCGCGCAATAAATTGCTCGCCAACAGAGACAACGCCTTCCTTTCCAAGCAGTTGGCCGCCATCATCCGCGACGTCCCCATTTCCCTGCCACCGGTTTCAGAGTTGGTATTTGACAGCTCCAGCCTGGCCAGGGCGACAACATTTCTGGAACGCTATGAGTTGCGGCAGCTAAAACGCAGGGTCGAAAACCGCTACGGAACCTCTGCCGCCCAGGCAGGTAAAACACCCGCAGCCGAGGAAAACCTGGTTCAGGGGGACATTTTTGCCCCGGATCAGGTGGCAGGGGAAGAATCTTTAAAACAGGAACTCACTTTCACAGCGACACTCGCGACCACGGATAACCTGCCCCGGCTGCTGGAGGAACTGCGGCAGGCGGAAAAAGTCAGCCTGGACACCGAGACCGACTCTCTGGAGCCCGTGGGGGCAAGGCTGGTGGGAATTTCGCTCTGCGTGAAGCCGGAAGAGTCCTGGTACCTGCCGCTGGGCCACCAGATGTATGACAACCTGCCTCTGACCGGGACCCTGAAAGCCCTGCAAGAAGCCGTCCCAGGCAAGGTCATACTTGGCCACAATCTAAAATATGACCTGATCGTCCTCAAAAACGCTGGCTGGGAAGTGGAAAGCCCTGTCTGGGACACCATGCTGGCAGCTTATATCCTCGATCCGGGCACCAACCAGTATTCTCTGGACGCCTGCGCTGCCGCGGAACTTGGCCACACCATGATCCCCCTCTCGGCGCTGTTGGATAAAAAAAGCAGGACCAGTTTTGACCTCGTGGACGTGGAGGCCGCCTGTCAATACTCCGCCGAGGATGCCTGGGCGGTTTTCAGGTTGCTGCCGATATATGCCAAACGCTTGTCTGACACAGGCTTGGCAGATCTGTTTGAGCGGATCGAGCTGCCCCTGGTTCCGGTGCTGCAGCGCATGGAGGAAAACGGGGTGAGGATAGATACAGCGGTTCTGCGGGAGATCTCACGGGCCATCAATCTGGAACTGAAAGACCTCACGGAGCAGATCTACAGCCTGGCAGGCCATGAGTTCAACCTCAATTCCACCCAGCAACTGGCCAAGCTGCTGTTCGAGGAGATGAAGCTTCCGTCCGGGAAGAAGACCAAAAGCGGCTATTCGACTGATATCACGGTGCTGGAGGAACTGGCGGAGGACCACGAGATCGCGGACAAACTGATCCAATACCGCAGCCTCACCAAACTCGAATCCACCTACGTGGGTGCCCTGCCGAAGCTGATCAATCCCGCCACGGGACGCATCCATTCCTCCTTCAATCAGACCGTTGCCTCCACCGGCCGGCTCTCTTCCTCCAACCCCAATCTGCAAAACATCCCCATCCGCACCGAGCTGGGCCGCTCCATCCGCAAGGCCTTCATTGCCTCCGATCCTGATTGGGCGATCATGTCGGCGGATTATTCCCAGATCGAACTTCGCCTCCTGGCCTTGTTTTCCCGCGACGCAACGCTGATTGAGGCTTTCGCCAACGATCTGGACATTCACCGCCAGACGGCCTCGCTGATCACGGGGAAACCTCTCTCTGCCGTGAGCAGTGAGGAACGCCGGCGCGCCAAGGTGATCAATTTCGGGCTTCTCTACGGGATGGGGCAGAAAAAGCTCTCGCGGGAACTGGGGATCTCCCTTGATGAGGCGAAAGCGATGATCAAACACTACTTTGAGCGCTTTCCCTCCATCAGCGCCTACATCAACGACTGCAAGGCCGAAGCGAGGCTGCACCGCTACAGCCAGACCATCTTCGGCCGCAAGCTGTATCTGAAAAACATCGGCAGCGGGAACGCCGGGCTACGCGCCGAGGCGGAGCGTGTGGCCGTGAACATGCCGATCCAGGGCACTGCCGCAGACCTGATCAAGCTGGCCATGATCTCCATCCACGCCCGGATCAAGGACGATCCCCGCATCCGCATGGTGCTGCAGGTGCACGACGAACTGGTCTTTGAGGTGCGCAGGGACTTTCTGGCCGAAGCCGAAAAGCTTATCCGCGCGGAGATGGAGTCAGCCCTGCCGGAGCCGTATAGACAGGTGGTGGCGCTCAAGACCGAGATCGCCAGCGGCGCGAGTTGGTTTGAAGCCCATTGAAAAATGAGGCTTGACATTTAACCGCCAGTATTTTATGTAGCCGAAAACGCCGCGGACGCGGACTGGCCGGATCACATCATCATCGCCTTACGCACTTGCGGCCAGCAGACAGATCATTGATACACTGAGGATTAATTGGATAAGATCGAATCCCAGGCCTTGGCGAGCAACCTTGCCCAGACCCAGGTCAAACAGATCATACTTTCACCACAAAGCTTGTGGCTGCTGGAACGCAGTGTGAACTACTACGGGATCCAACAGCGTACGAAACTCTTTCTGGAAGAATTCCACCATCCCTTCGCCAACCTCGATTCCGCCCTGGAACTGATGCGCCAAAGCATCATGGGCGACCTCTGGTTCTATGTGCAACTGGAGGAGCGTGAGCAGGCCCTGGAGCTGATCCTTGCCATCTTCGGCAACATCTTCGACCGGGCTGGTGAAACTCCGGTGCAACAGCGGACCTTGAATGAATATCTGGGTTTCATCGGCGCCTTGGCGGATCAGCAGAACGTGCCACAGCCCATCCTGGAAAAGTCGCTGGACGTTTTGGAGGACTGGCATTCCCGGAAGCCGGAGCTGTTTATCGTCGCTTCAGGGCAGTGTTACAAAACCCTGCTGAGGCTGGCTGAAAAACTGGGGCGGCAGGATGAAGCCGTGGCCCTGCTACGCTCGGTGTATGAAGCCTCGGTGAAACTCTGGCGTTCCAAAGCAGCCATCGCGGAATGGCACGACAAATACGTGGAGCTCATTTCCGTAGACAAGGCGAAGTTGGAAAAGGCGGTGGGTAAATCCTTTTTCGCGGGATGCCTGAGGCAACTCAAGGCGGTGAAAAAGCTGCAGGATTTCTCCACCATTCCCTCTTTTGCCGATATTGCCACCCGCCACCGCGATCTGCTGCCCTCCTTTTCAAAACTCCCGGAAAAGATCCATTACCTCTTCTATCTTTTGAGCTTATCCCCCATGAACTCCCTCAGCGATCATCTGCTCTGGGACCTCAACCGGCTGCTGGCGGACCTGCATGAATCCCTCTCCGCAAAAGAGATCAACCTCCTGATCGACAGCATCTTCGAGAATCTGGCCGAATTCCGCGACCTGCACAGCAGCATTGTTCTGGACTGCGCCCTCACCATCGGCAAGGCTGTGCTGGATCCGCAGGAGCCGGAATTGGGGCGCCGCTGCCTGCGCAAGATCATCGACCTTGGTTTCATCCCCCCGGGAGAGATCAGGATCAACCGCGACTGGCAGATTGTGGCCAACAAAAACCACATCAAGAACATCCGCGCCTGGCTGGAACTGATCAGCATCGACCCCATCTTCTGCAAGGACCTGCTGGCGGCGCTGATCATAAACCTAACCCAGAGTGGCATTTTCATCTCCGACACCGACCTTTTTCAGAAGGACGTTTCCCAGTTCCTCAATTCCGATCTCAAGCCTCTGTATGTACAGGTGAAACAGTTGCTCAGGCTCTTCCCCGTTTTCTATCACGAGATCGGGGCGGAGGGCGAGATCCGCGATCTGAGCACCGAGATAGATGAGATGAGCTCCCGCAAGGACCGCCTTATCCATTTTGTGCGCAAACAGGTGCATACGGAAAGCAACAACACCCACATCAACCTTGTGCGCCAGATCCTCAATTACTGGACAGATTTGGATCCCTCCCACCTGAAAGGGCTGTTGCCGGAGGACGTGGACCTGTTTGTGCTCACCCCTGATGACCGGGACAAAGCCCAGCAAAAGGCGGTGAGGAAGTTCTTCCGGGATAATGACAGCTCTGTGGATGACCTTTTGGGACAATCCTGGCAGGTGGTGTCGCCGCTGTTCAAACAGGTTAGAAA
>JAGOIS010000137.1 GCA_017995495.1 Candidatus Cloacimonadota bacterium | reverse complement strand
CTTTGTTGCTTATGATGGCGTCTGGAATGTACCTGAGTTTAAGGCCACGGGAGCGCACGATGGCTTCGATGCTGGCTTCGTCGACAGCCGAATCTGCCGGTATGGAGTCCATCAGCCGGCGGAAAGCTATCATTTCACCAAGCTTGGGGGAGATCATGGCCATGCGGTGATGCAGACGCCAAAGCAGGTGGACTGCATAGCCCATGAAAGTGTTCGTTGGGTTGACTGGAACCGGCCTTCCTCCGCTGGCGCCAACCTTCGGATCGGCCAAGGCCACAGCCAGTTTCTCGATAGTGGTGGGTGCTGGAATTACGTCGCCCGAGATGACCATCAAAATGGGGGAGCTCGCCTCGGCCAGAAAGAGGTTGATGGCGCTGGATTTTCCCTCACGCCTTGCCTGACGGATCAGCCTCACCTGTCGATGGGACTTGGCAAAGGCCCGCACCAGTTCGTCCGTGCCGTCTGTACTGGCGCTCGAGACTACGATAATCTCCGCTATCTCCGCCCGGCTTAGTTGTTGCGAACAAAGAGCCGTCAAAAGGGGGATGATGTTGTCCGCCTCGTTGTAGGCAAACACACCCAGGGAGCAGGTCAGTTTCGAAGTTTGGTCCATGGTCGCTTTAGCCCGGTTGTCCGGTGATGTTTTCACTCGCGCGCAATTCCTTGTTCACAGAATCCAGAATTCCGTTGAGGAACTTCACCGCACCTTCGCCACAGAACTTCTTGGCAATTTCCAAGGCTTCATTGATCACCACTGCTGGCGGAGTGTCCGAGAACATCAGCTCATAGACAGCGACATGAAGGATGGAGCGGTCCATCCTGGAGATTGTTTCCACGCTCCAGTGTTCGCTGTGCTTATCTATCTCGGCTTTGATCTCCGCCTGGGTGATGATCGCGTTCTTCACCAAGTCGTCCGCGAAGTCCAATACACTGGTGGCGTTGTGAAGTTTCTCCACCTCCGCCAGTTGACTCATCAGTTCCGCATAGCTGTTCAACATACCATACTCGACGAATTCCGGATCGATCTCGCGAAAATCGAGCGCGTAGAGGGTCTGAGCGGCCAGCTCGCGGGCTTTACGCCTTTGGCCCAAGCTTGAGTTCCGCCATCAGATTCAACATTTCGAGAGCCGCGGTGGCTGCTGAGAAACCTTTGTTTCCCGCTTTGGTGCCGGCGCGCTCCAAGGCTTGTTCGATCGTGTCTGTGGTCAGAACGCCGAAGATCACAGGCTTGCTCTGGCTAAGAGCCACCTGTGCCACGCCCTTGCTGACTTCAGCCGCCACATACTCGAAATGGGGGGTTCCGCCGCGGATCACCGCTCCCAGGCAGATCACAGCGTCGAAGAGGTCACTCTGAGCCGCAGCTTTGGCCATCTGCGGTATTTCGAATGCGCCTGGCACCCAGATCACAGTGATATCGTTATCCAATACCTCGTGCCTGACGAGGCAGTCGATCGCGCCTTCCATTAGTTTTCTGCTCACCAGCTCGTTGAACCGGCTCACCACCAGAGCAAACTTGTAACCCTTTGAAATCAGGTTACCTTCTATTACTTTCATTACCTTCACTCCTTCTGGAAAGGATTTCTTCCTTGAAATGCCATAATATTCAAGGCACAAATTCAATCAAGCAAAATCTTTCCCACTTACCCCGCCATGTCTATGATGCCTGATTTCTGGTTATGTCCATGCTGTTAATTCGAGAGTCGCCGCTTAATATAAAGGCACGGCGAGGTCAGCCTCTCCATAAAGGCCAATTATCGGCTGGGAGGGGATTCTAGAAGTGCGGTAAAATTTGATTGACGGAAACCGACTATCCAAAAATCATGTATATCACTACAACTATGGTGCGAAAATGAACAGACTATTTCAACCCGAACTTGTGAAAATCGTCAAAGGATTTCAGACAAAGTCCGAGTGTCTGACCTATCTGACAAGCCTGCTGGAAGAAAGCGGCTGTCTGAGTTTTCCCAACCGTTTTTTGGCCGCGGTGAAAGGCCGCGAAGACATCATGAGCACCGGCATCGGCAAAGGCGTGGCCATACCCCACGCCCGTGACCTTACCGTCAACTGTATGAAAGTGGCGGTTTGTCTGATCCGCGAACCGCTGGAATTTGAAAGCGTGGATGACCTTCCAGTGCAGTTGGTGTTCATGATCGCCGTGCCGCAAAGCTCAAGCAAGGAATATATGAAAATTTTGCGCTCGCTCTCGGAATACCTGAGACAGAGCGAGAACCGCAATGCCCTGATCAACTCAACCAGTGAAACGGAATTATATCATGACGTGCTTAAAATCGAAAACATTATCGTTGACAGCATTAATGCTTAGCGTCTGCCTGCTGCCTTTGCTGGCAGTGAATGACGATGCCGGAACCACCGGATTCGCCAGCCTCAAAAACGTCTACTCAGCCCGGGCTGTCGCCATGGGGCAATCCCTCACCGGTGAAACTGGTAATCCTGATGGGATCCACTTCAACCCCGCCTCCATCATCAAGATCGACGGTAACGAGCTGGGCTCCACCTTTACCAGTGCCTTTGTGGGCTCTCAGGGCGGCCAATTGCAGTTTCTCTGGCCAAAAGACAGGTTCACTGCCTGGGGATTCGCGCTCAAATACGTGAATATGGGCCGGATGGAACGAACGGAGGTGGACCAGAACGGAGACTTGGTCTCCACTGGCGAGACCTTTGGCGCCAGCAACATTGTTGCCAGCGCTTCCCTGGCCAAGTATATCTCGGATGCCATTGACCTTGGCGGCACCCTGAAAGTGATATACGACCAAATCGACAACAGCTCGGCAACAGCGGCCATCCTCGATCTGGGGCTCATCCACCATCCGGTTAACGACAGGATAAAAGTTGGCGTAAGTCTTCGCAATATAGGCTTCCAACTGACCACTTACTCTGATACAGCGGGCAGAGAGAAGCTACCCTTCACCATGGCTGCCGGCATCACCTATCTCTTCAATCCAAGGCTCATGGGCAGCCTTGACGTCAGCAAAGCCACCGGAGAGAACATTCTGGCCAAGGCAGGGGTTGAGTATGAACTCACACCGGCATTCGATCTGCGCGGCG
The DNA here is from genome assembly GCA_017995495.1 of Candidatus Cloacimonadota bacterium. Lineage (GTDB taxonomy): Bacteria > Cloacimonadota > Cloacimonadia > Cloacimonadales > Cloacimonadaceae > Syntrophosphaera. Next base: position 1,348 of record JAGOIS010000137.1, on the reverse strand, counting down.
GGTTCAGAACCAACGCGTCTGATGGCTACAATGGCGGCACCTTTGCCTTCCTTTCCGGACTTTCCCTGGGCGCTGGCTGGAAATGGAATAAATACAGGATCGATTACGGCGTTTCATCTTACGGCGACCTTGGCTGGATCAACCAGATCAGCCTGAATTACGAATTCTGACCCCTCTTGAAAGAGAAGCCTATGCGTGATTTTCTCCTCGAGATTGGGATCGAAGAGGTTCCCGTCCCCCATCTGCAACCGGCGGTTGATCATATCCTGTCTTCCTTCGAGAAGCTTATGCTGGAAAAGGGGCTGCAATACGCCGATGCGCAGGCCAGCTCAACTCCCCGGCGGTTGTTCATACTCGCCAGGCAGGTGCAGGAAACCCAACCAGACCTTCAGGTAAACAAAACCGGCCCAGCCAGAAAAATCGCCTACGATGAAGCTGGCAACCTGCTTCCGGCCGCGTTGGGATTTCTTAAGAAGAACAACGCTGAAGCCAAAGACCTTTACGTCGAGACAAATGACAAAGGCGAGTTCATCGCCCTCAATTATCTGCAACCAGGCCAGGCCACCGCAGACATCCTAAAAGTATGGGTGCCTGAATTGATCAAGAATCTGCCCTTCGCGAAAACCATGATCTGGAACGACTCCCGGCTGGCCCTTTCCCGTCCCCTGCGCTGGCTCTGTGTTTTGTGGGGTTCTGAGGTGTTGGAGGTGGAAACAGGCGGGGTCAAAAGCGCTGCGTTGAGTTTTGGCAACAGATATCTGGGATTGGATAAACTTCTGCCAGTGAATTCTCCTGAGCAGTATCTGCAAATTCTCGCAGCCAACGCTGTCATTGCCGATCGCGAAGCTCGCCGGGTCAGACTGGCTGCAGGGCTTGCCTCCGCGGCTCTGGATGAGGGACTGCAAGTTATTGCGGATGAGCGTTTGACGGACGTTGTGACTGATCTGGTGGAATATCCAACCGCAGTGAGCGCGGAGTTCAGTCCCCAATTTCTGTCACTACCTGAAAAGATCATCACCTCCACTATCAGCCAAAATCAGAAATACTTCTCAGTAAAGGATGCCTCCGGAAACCTGAGCAACAAGTTTGTGTTCATATCCAACGGCGATCCCGCCTGCTCGGGCCTGATCCGCAAGGGCAATGAAAAAGTGGTGGCTGCCAGACTGGCGGACGCGCTTTGGTACTTTCAGGAAGACACCAAAAAACCTCTGGGGAGCTATGTGGCCAACCTGGATGAGGTGGTGTTCCAGTCCAAACTGGGCACCATGGCGGATAAAACCGACCGGATCGGCAGGATCGCCAGTTATCTCTGCCTACAGCTTGGGTTGGACGCGGAAAACCAGGCCCT
>JAGOIS010000136.1 GCA_017995495.1 Candidatus Cloacimonadota bacterium | reverse complement strand
GGTCGTAGGGGGAGGGGAGGGCGAAGGAAGTACCCCAGGTGCCTCCCAGGATGGTTTCCACAAAGCTGATGTTTTTGAGGCTCCCCTCCAGGCGCCAGCTCAGGTTGTCGTTCGCGCCCGCGCGGTCATACCTCAAAGCCCCGGCCCCGTTGAGGATGAGGTCGTCGAGGTCCAGTTCCAGCCCGCTTTTGAAGCTTGCGTTGGCGAAGGCGGCGCGGTGGTCCAGGATTTGGGCGGGCGTCAGCAGGTTGTGGTTCTGATAGCGCTTGGCGCCTATCTCAGCAGCCAGGCCGGAGCTCAGCTTAAGCCTCCGGGAAAGCCCCATCTCACCTCCCAGACTGCATCGCAGCCCGGTGTCCAGCAGTTTTTGGCGGTAATGGGAGAGATAGACCGGGATCGGGGCCCGCGTGTTGTCGTAAACGGTGGCGTCAAGATTCAGCCAGGCGAGCAGGTCCGCGTTGAGCGCTCTCAGGGGCAGGCCGGCGGTGAAGCGGTTTCGGGAGGCGTAACCCTTCAGAAAGGCATTGCGATAGACCTCCGAAAAATTGACTGTGCCGGGCAGCTGGCGGTGGAAGGCCACGTAATCGCTCTGCAGGCTCAGCCGGGACTGGCGGAACGGAACGGAGACCGAGGCGGAGATGGAGTTTTGGCGTTTTCCGTTGTTCTCGCGTACGGCCACGCTGTCCGGAGCCCACCAGTCGGCCACTTTATAGCTGAAATCGTTGTCCGTGTCCAGGTGGGAAGCGTTCAGGCGCAGATCCGCGCCGCGTGGCTTCAAACCAAGGGCCAGCGAGGTTTTGGCATAGCCGAAGGAGCCCAGTTCCATGCCCAGGGAAAAGTCTTCCCCCCCGGAGCTCAGTCCCTGCCGGGTGCGGATGTTCAGGATCCCGCCTATGGCCGCGCCGCCGCCATACACGGAGGCGTTGTTTTTGATGAGCTCAACGCTCTCGATAAGCCCGGGGTCGATGAGGGAGAGGTCGAAGCTTTCCCCGCCGGGGTTGAGGGCCACCCCATCCACGATCACCAGGCTGTGGCGGGCCAGGTTGCCCAGGATCGAGATCTCCTGGCTCTCGCCGGCCAGGCGGAGGTCGTTGGAACGCGCCGCGGCACCGGAAGTGACGATATCCCCCGTGGATTGGTAATGCCGGTCCGGATCGACAGGCAGGGCCACCCGGTCCGCGGGTGGTGAGATAAAGTTCCAGGCGCTTTCACTGACCGTGACTTTGGGCAGAAGCACCGGCTCAGGCGCGAGCACAACCTGCTTGGCCAGCTCATCCACAGGCAGGGAGAGGGCCTTGTAGCCCAAGCGGCTGAAGTGGAGCGAGTCTCTGTCGGTGGTGATCCTGAAGGCGCCATCATCGGAGCTGTAAGCCTTTGATTCTCCATCGGATACAAGCACTGAAGAGATACCCCTGCCGGAGGGATCCACCACCTTCCCCCCGATCAGCTTCGCGCCCAGAGCGGCTGAAACTGCCAGCAAAAGCGCGATCAGGAGGGTCTTGTTCACGGGCTGCCGGGATAGAGGAGATTGGGTTTGCCACTGGCCGGATTGAGCATGGTCTGCAGCTCCATCCCGAAGAGTTCCTGCAGCGGTGCCGGACGCATCATTTCCTCCGGAGATCCGCTTCCCAGCACCCTCCCCCCGGCCAGAAAGACCATCCGGTCGGCGAAATTGGCGCCCAGATTGAGGTTGTGCGAGATGAGCAGGATGCCCTTGCCGTTGGCTCGGACGATCTCAAGCAGCATGGCCATGATCTCCACCTGGTGGTTGATGTCCAGTTGGGAAAGGGTCTCGTCCAGAAAGACATAGGGCGTGTTCTGGGCCAGCGCGCGGGAGATCAGCACCCGCTGTTTTTCGCCTCCGCTGAGCTGGGAATAGAAGCGATCCGCCAGCCGCTCCAGTTGAAGCTGGGCCAGCACGCTGTCCACCGCCTCCAGATCCGCGGGCAGCCAGCTCTGCATCAGGCCCAGATAGGGATAGCGGCCCATCAGAACGATGTCGCGGACGGGATAATCGAACTGGAACACGCTTTCCTGGGGCACAAAGGCGATCAGGCGGGCCAGTTCGGAGCGCTTGTATGAGCCCAGAGGCTTGCCGAACAGCCGGATCTCGCCGCTCAGGGTGGGCAGGAACCCCAACAGGGCGTAAACCAGGGTCGATTTTCCCGCGCCGTTGGGCCCCACCAAGACAGTGAATTCCTCCGCCGCCAGGCTCAGGTCCAGGTCCCTGAGCACCGGTTGTGCGTCGTAGGCGCAGCTGAGAGCTTTCACTTCGATCATATATCCATCCAAGGCGATTTTCTGGTAGGAGGCAAATCTGTCAATAGCAGTCTTGGGATACTCAGATTTTCCTTGCCCGGGATAACCTATCAAATTACTATATATTCAAAAGAACATTGCAAGGAGAAGAAATGGCCGTTAGCACAAAAACTGAATACGCGCTGAGGGCGCTTCTGCAGATCCCCACCCAAGGCAGCGTTTCGGCCCAAACCATCTGCGAGCGCCAGCAGCTGCCCAAAAAGTATGTGGAGCATCTTTTGAGCGGGCTTAGGAACGCCGGTCTGATCTCCAGCAGTTCCGGTTCCCGCGGGGGTTATTCCCTGGCCCGCCCAGCGGCTGCCATCAGCCTTTACGATGTGATGGAGGCGGTGGACGACCACTCTTTGGAGCTTGATTGCGGCAGGGACAAGCAGTTTTGCCTGGGCGAGGATTGCGCTCTGCAGCCCCTCTTCACCGAACTTGCCTCCCGGCAGCGGGAACTGTTCAAGAAATACAGCCTGGCCCGTATCGCCAGAAGCCTTATACAGGAGCAAAAATGACCCCCGGAAAGATCTATCTGGACAACTGCGTGACCACAGCCCTGGCCCCGGAAGTTCTGGAGGCTATGCGGCCTTACTTCAGCGAAAAATTCTGGTTTCCCGGCACCTTCATCAGCACCGGGGAAGCCACCCACTCCGCCCTGGCCTCTTTCCATGCCACCATCGCCGGCACCCTGAACGCGGCGCCCGAAGAGATCCATTTCACCTCCGGCGGCACTCTGGCCAACAACATCGCCATCAAGGGACTGGCCCTGGCCAATTCCTCCGCCGGCAAGCACGTGATCGTAGCGGTGGTGGATTATCCCGATCTGCTCACCAACGCCGCCTGGCTGGACAAGCAGGGCTTCGAGGTGAGCTATCTGGAACCTGACGCGGAGGGGCTGGTGAGCGCTGAAGCACTGAAGGCCGCCATCCGGCCGGACACCGTCCTCTTTCTGACCACGATCGTCAACCACGTGGTGGGCACGATCCAGCCGGTTGAAGATTACAGCCGGGTGCTCCGGGAGGCCGGACACAAGATCTGGTGGCACGTGGACGCCGGCCAGGCCTACGGCAAAATGCCCCTGGACGTCCACTCCCTGGGCGTGGACACTCTCGCCATTTCAGCTCACAAAATTCACGGCCCGCAAGGAGTGGGAGCCCTCTATGTGAAAAAGGGGACCAAGCTCAGCCAGTTGATCCACGGGGTCAACCGGGTGGACCAATTCCAGACGGGCGGGATCGGCATCGCCCTGATCGCCGGCTTCGCCAGGGCGGCAGAGCTCACTTTCGCCGATCTGAACGCCAGCATTTCCCAGTTGCGCGAGCTCTCCAACCATCTGCTCGAGCGGCTCGAAGCCACCATCGGGGACATCGAGCTAAACGGCCCCCGCGGCGAAGGGCGCGTCTGCCACAACATCAACGTTTCCATCGCCTACATCGAGGGCGAGGCCATCACCATGATGCTGGACGCGCACGGCATCACGGTCGCCACCGGTTCAGCCTGCGCTTCGCAGGGGCTGAAGGCCAACTACGTGCTGATGGCGATGGGCAAAAACCACGTCCAGTCGCATGGCTCGATGAAATTCACCCTTTCCCGCTACAACACCAGGGAAGACATCGATTTTGTGGTCGATCGCCTCGCTGAGATCACTGCCTCCCTGCGCCAGCGCAGCCCCCTCTATCAAACAACCCGGGAGAAATAAATGCAATACTCACAAAAGGTCCTTGACCACTTCATGCACCCCCACAACGTTGGCAAGATGGAAGATCCGGACGCCACCGCCACCGAGGGCAGCCCCGCCTGCGGCGATCAGGTCACGGTCTATCTGAAAGTGGACGACAAGACCCAAAAGATTGAGGACGTCAGCTTCCTTTCCTATGGCTGCGCCTCAAACATCGCCACCGCTTCGATCATCACCGATCTGGCCAAGGGAAAAACACTCGACGAGGCCAAAAAGATCACCTGGCGCGATGCCATGGAAGCCCTGGACGGCCTGCCTCCGGTGAAGGTCCACTGCTCTGTTCTGGCCGCGGACACGCTTCAGACCGCCATCTCCAACTACGGGCTCGCCCATGGCCTCAAGGAACTGCCCAACTTCGCCAAGGACACCACCGTCGAAGAGCCGAGAAAGA
>JAGOIS010000135.1 GCA_017995495.1 Candidatus Cloacimonadota bacterium | reverse complement strand
CTGTTACCTGTGGTATCCCTTTTACTGAGTGAAAATACTCTGTTTGCGGGGGGGGGCAGACAGCCAGGCAGAGCGGGGAACGTGTTGAGCCACAGTAAGATGCATCAAACGTTCGAGTTCTTCCCAACCCTGACCACACTTTACAAGCAACACTCTATGAAGATTTTGGCACACACTGCGCAAATCGGCAGAGTTGTCAAGAAATATTTCCCTTGTTCATCGAAGAGGGATCGAATAATTGTCCGGAGGGCTGGGGTTTGGGGGTATTTACAGGTGTGACCACCTTTCCTGGCGTGGGGTTCCGAACGCTGCTCTTATCCACACCCTCGCTTCCGTGCTGCCGCCCTCAGGGGCTTTACCCACCCGATTTAGAAGAGAGCCGAATTTGATGGCGGCGGGAATTACATCAGCTCAGGGCAATTTATTGACATCACCGGGGTTCAATCGCGCAGTGCCCGGACGCGGTAAAACCGGTGGGTATTGGAGTCCAGCCGCTCCATATACAGAGACCCGTCCACGGTGGCTGTGTGCTCAAAGGTCCCGTCGGGGGTGTCGCAGCGCAAGATGGCGTAGGATGTGGCAAAGGGTACGGGTTCCCAGTCGAGGCGCAGATCGGAGCCGTCGAGGCTGGCCACGGGATCCGGGACCCGCAGCCGGATGAGGTCGGCAAGGCTGTATTTCGCGCTCTGGAGGATCTCCTTGGTGAGGGTGTTTTGGAGCCAGACGACCACGGCGACGTTATCCTGGTTCCATTCCTCCTTCAGGTTGAAAGAGAGGTCCAGGCTCAACTGCCCGCCCAGGGGCAGGCTTTCCACCGCCACCGGGGTGCCGTTGAAGTCCGGCACCATAATGCGGTTGACGAAGTTCACCACGCGGTTGTCCGGCCACCAGTTGAAGGGGATGGCAGTTTCGGTGACGGCAAGATGCAGCACTACGTTGGAGTTGCTGTCTGCCTCTGCTTTGGTGATGTCAACTGCGGTGGAGCAGGTGAGGCCGTCGAGGGCACCGTAGGCTGATAATTCGTATTTGGAAGGGACCAGCATCCGCGCTTCCAGACGGGCCAGATATTCTGGATAGAGGGAGACTCCGGAAGAGGGAATGTTGCAGGGGTCGAGGCCGTCAAAGAAGACCGTGGGCGTACCTGTCACTTCATAGTAGGCGTATCTTTCCTCGGTGGCGCGGTTTTCGAAGGTGTCGTTTACGTGATCGGTCATGGGGGCTACGGGGTGTCCGTTGGAAACCAGGTCGTCCAAGCCCCAGGCCGCTCCGGGGCAACCGGTGCAACCGGTGCTGGTGAAAAGCTCCACCAACACATACTGGCGGGGTACTGCCAGGATAGGCGCGAACAAGATCAAAGCCAATGGCAGAATAAGCTGTCTGGTGTTCATATCAAATCCTTGGAAAAGCGGTGGGGGCGAACTGAACGCATTGGCAGGCTGGTTTTAATCTCTCCGGTTGCGCTAACAACCTGGTATTGACGATCCAGACGACTCTCAGCGGCGCCCGCGTCTCACTCAGATTTGCCTTGTTTTGTTGTCAAGTAATAAAACGCGGGAATGATCACCAGAGTGAGGAAGGCGGAGACGATCAGGCCTCCGATCATCACGATCCCCATGGGCATGCGCATCTCCCTGCCCGCGGGACCGATCCCAAGGGCCATGGGCAGCATGCCGATCACGATTGCCAGGGTGCTCATGATGATCGGTTTGAGCTTGGCCTCGCCCGCCTCCATCAGCGCGTCGTGAGGGGCGATCCCCTGTTGCTGGCGCAGATTGGCATAATCGAGCAGCAGGATGGCGTTGTTCACCACGATGCCCACCAGCATGATGATGCTGATCAGCGACACCAGGTTGAAGGTCTGGCCTGTGACCAGGAGGGCCAGGATCACGCCGATCACCGCCAGGGGCACCGTACCCAGGATGAACAGCGGCTGCACCAGGCTTTCCAGGATGGCGGCCAGCAGCATGTAGGTGAGCAGCACCGCCAGGATGAGGGTCTTGACCATGTCACCCACCATCTCGGAGAGCATTTCCGCTCTGCCGCCCCAGATGATCTTGCAGCCCTGGGGCAGTTCGACATTCTTAAGGCGCTCGTTCACACCGGCGATCACATCCCCCATATTGGAGCCTTCGGCAACATCGGCAGTGAACACCACCGTCTTGCTGCGGTCGCGGTGGGTGATGCGGTTCGTGCCTTCTCCAAACGAGACGTCCGCGAGCTGGGAAAGCAGATAGGGCTGGTAGTTGACCACCACGCTCAGGTTGCCGATCTTTTCCGGTGAATCCACCCCGGCATCATCCAGCGAAAGCTTGATGTCATACTGGTTGTCGCCTTCGTGGTATTGGGTGGAGACCATGCCCTCCACCGCGGCCCGCAAGGACACGGCGAGGTCGAACACCGTGGCGCCCACGGCCGCCATTTCAGCCCGCTTGGGCGTGATGGTCAGCTCTGAGCGTCCGCTGCGGGTGCTGGTGTCCAGGTTGGTGAGCCCGGGAGTGTCTTTGATTTTGGCAGTGATCTGGGTTTTCAGCTTTTCCAGGGTGGCGTTGTCCTGGCCCTGGAGATGGAACACCAGGCCCGCCTCCTCGCCAAATCCAGAGCTTACCGCGCTCACCTTGATCCTGGCGTTGGGGATTGCCGCCAGTTCCCGGATGAGGATGTCCGCCAGTTGTTTGGAACTGATCTTACGCTGGTTTGCCTCCACCAGTTTGATGCTGCAGGAAGCCAGATGGGTGCCGGTGTCCACGTATCCGGATGAACCCAGGTTGGTGATCACGTGGCTGATCTGGGGGTGTTGGCCCAGGCGCTGGTGGATGGCTTCGAGGGTAGCGGCGGTCTGGTCCAGATTGTAGCCCTGGGGCAGTTCCACAGTGAGGGTCATCTCGCCCTGGTCCATTTCCGGCATGAATTCCAGGCCCACCACCGGGATGAGGGCAAAGCTGACCACCAGCACGGCCAGGGTGGCAAAAATGATCCCCCGGCTGCGTTTTTTGGAGCTGAGCACGCGGCCGAGAAAGCGTTTGTACCAGGCGGCGAATTTTCCGAAGAGGCGGTCGAATTTGAGGCCAAAGCGGTTTTGCTTTTCACCTTCGGGCAGGATGCGGGAAGCCAGCATGGGGGTAAGCGTGAAAGCGGTGATCAGGGAAAAGATGGTGGCGAAGGTGACCGTGAGGGCGAATTCGCGGAAAAACTGGCCCACCATGCTGGTCATCGAGGCGATGGGGATGAAGACCACGATGTTGGTGAGAGTGCTGGCGATCACAGGCAGGGCAATCTCGGAAGTGCCGATCAGGGCGGCATCGCGGCGGTTTTGGCCCAGGTCCTTGTGGCGAAAGATGTTCTCGATCACCACCACCGAATTTGAGACCAGAATGCCCACGGAACAGGAGATGCCGATGAGGGTGAGGAGGTTGAAGCTGTAGCCAGCGACCTGCAAAAACACGAAGGTGGCGGTGATGGACACGGGCATGGACAACGCCACGATGATGGTGGAGCGCCAGTCGTGGAGGAAGATCAGAAGCACCAGGCCGGTGAGCAGGATGCCCAGGATGATGTTGGTGAAGGTGTCGTTCACGGTTCCGCGGATGAAATCCGAATCGTCCCGCACGATGTCCAGCGAAGCTCCCTGAGGCAGATTGGCCTTGATCTCCGGGACCAGCTTCTGCACTTCCCGGGAAATGTTCACCACATTGCCGTCCGAGGCGTTGGTGAGCGAGATCCGCACCACGTTGTCCTGGATGTTTTTGGTCTGCACGTTGTGGAATATGGCCCGGCTGCGAACCTCCTCGGCGCTGTCGGTGATATCGGCCAGGTCGCGCAATTTCTTCATGCCGAAGGCGGTGGGGATGTCCGCGTCGGCGATCTTGGCGAGGCTGGAGAACCGGCCCTTGAGGCTGACGGAATACTCCTGCGAGCCGCGTTTGAAGTTCCCGGCCGGCATATCCAGGTTTTGGGCTGCCAGGATCTGGAGCAACTGGGCCAGCGAGATCCTGTTCTCATACACCACCTGGTCTTTGAGGGTGACATCTATCTGGCGTTTGGCGCCGCCGGTGACGCTGACCTCTCCGACCCCTGCCACCTGGCCGAAGCGGTCCTTGAGCTTGGTGTCGGCCAGTTCGTAGAGCTCGCGGGCGTCCATGTTTCCGCTCAGGATGATGTCCATGAAGGGCATGGCGTTCATGTTCAGCTTCATCACCACCGGCTTTTCAATGGCGTCCGGCAGTTCGCGGCTGATGGCGTCCACCTTGTCCTTGATCTCCTGGTTGGCGATATCGACGTTTTTCTTCATCTTGAAGGCCACCATGACGATGCTGGCGTTTTCCAGGGAATAGGACTGGGTGTAATCCACCAGGCTCACGGTGGCGATGGCGTCCTCTATCTTTTTGGTGACCTGGGTTTCCACCTCCGTGGGCCCCGCTCCGGGATAGACAGTTTGG
>JAGOIS010000134.1 GCA_017995495.1 Candidatus Cloacimonadota bacterium | reverse complement strand
GTGAGCGCCAGGCGGATAACTTCGATCGAAACGCCCATTTAACCCTTCCTCAGTCTCAAAAACTTGCGTTTGCCGGCCCGCAGCACCATGCCGTCCCGGACGGTGATCTCGGTTTCGGCGGAGGGCACTTTATCGCCGTCGATGCTCACGCCACCGCCCTGGATAAGGCGCTTGGCCTCTCCGCCGCTGGCGCACAAACCGCTGTCGGTGAGCAACTTGACGATGCGGATGACCGGCTCGCTTACAGCATGCTCCGGCATCTCATCCGGCAGCTCACGTTTGGAAAAAAGCTGTTCGAAGGTGTCCTGAGCGTTCGTCGCGGCCTCTTCCCCATGGTAGAAGCCCACAATCTCGCGCGCCAGCCTTTTCTTCAGCGCCATGGGATTTGTGCCAGCCTCAAGCTCGCGTTTCAGCTTTTCCAGCACTTCCTCGTCGGCGTTGGCGGCGTACTTGAAATAGTTCAGGATCAGGCTGTCCGGGATCGACATCACCTTGCCGAATTTCTCGGACGGAGGGTCAAAAACCGCGATGTAGTTGTTGAGCGATTTACCCATTTTGTTCACGCCGTCGGTGCCCATTAGGATGGGCGAAAGCACCGCCACCTGCTGTTCCTGTCCAAAATGGCGTTGCATGTCCCGTCCGCAGAGAATGTTGAATTTCTGCTCGGTGGCGCCCAGTTCCACGTCGCTGTTGATGGCCACGGAATCGTAGCCCTGCAGGATCGGATACATGATCTCGTGCATGCCCAGGGCCAGGCCCTGCTCAAATCTTGTCCGGAAAGTGTCGTGCGCCATGAATTGCGCCAGGGTGAATTTGCCCATCAGCTTCAGAACGTCCCCCATGCCCATGGACCCGAACCATTCGCTCTGCCAGCGCACTTCCGTCTGCTCCGGCTTGAGCACCGAATAGAGCTGGTCCATGTATTTCTCGCTATTGGCCAGGATCTCCTCGTGGGTCAGGGGTGGCCGGGATTCGTCCCGCCCGGTCGGATCGCCGATCTGAGCTGTGAAATCGCCGATGATGATCACGCCGGTGTGACCCAGGTCCTGAAAATCCCGCATTTTACGGATGGGGACCAGATGGCCCAGATGGACGTCGTAACCGGTTGGATCGATGCCAAACTTGATCCTCAACGGCTGGCCTGTCTTCTCGCTCTTGCCGAGTTTGGCCAGCAGATCTTCCACCGGGATGATCTCATCCACGGCTCTTTTTATTATTTTCAGCTCTTGCTCAAAACGCATGTCTATCCTTATATATCTCAATAAATTGGGCTTGCGGCACCACTAAAGTGAGAGAGGCAATTTGTCAAGCCTTTCCGCCCTCAGACAGGCTTTTGTTGCACTTTCCTGGCTCTTCTGAGTTCGTCCCTGTTTCCTTTATATGTGAGCCCTTTTGAGAATTGAGTGACCATCCTCTTTCCCCGCAACAGCTTGCCCCAGAACAGGTCATATTGACCCTGTTTATTCATTGCCCCCCGCCGTCAACGAACAGGATATTTTACTTGACATAAAACTTGATCTTGGCAGAATGCGGTTCATCGAAGATAAACCCGAATATCGAGTAAGGAGGCTAAGCAAATGTACGGGTTGTTGGCGGCAATCGATGCCGGCAAATTCAAACTGTCGGACTTCGCGTCCAGGTTTCGTGAAGCGGCTGGGGTGTGTAAACTGGCTTTCCCCAAAAAATCCTGCGGAATTCCCGCGCTGGGGACAGGTCTGCTTGGGAGCAATCAAGGTGATCTCTGTATGGGAGGAAAAATATGTATAAGGTACTGTTCGAAGAAGGATCGTACCAGTTGGTGAAAAATGGCAGGCCGGTCCACACGCCTACCGGCAGTAAGGTGAACACCACTCATGAGGCTTTGGCCCGGCGGCTGCTGGATCACTTCAAAGCTTACGGCACCTCCAGCGAGGATTGGCGCTCGATCGCCCATTTCCACTACCCGCTGCTGGACTTTGTCCGGCACTATGACAGGTCGGACGTGATCACCCGCATGGTGCTGAGTTTGGATCCCTACAATGATTGGACTTTCAGGAGTGGGAAGCGCGATTCTGAGCTGGAAAAAATGCGGAAACTCATCTTTGGCCAGCCTTCAAAGCAGCACGCAAAAGGGCAGGAATGGTTAAAGACCCTGAACGAGCATCAGCTCTGCGCGGCAATGGTCCTGGGCAAGGATCTGGACAGCATCAACGCGGCCTGTCTGGTATCAGGCTGCCAGGGTAGGCGGGAAGAACAGTCGCTGCTCGAAAGCCTGATCGTGTTCAGGCCTGAGCTGGGGCAGCGGCCGCTCCAGGAACTGGTGGACAATTACAATTTTTACAGGGGGTTGCAGGGAAAGGCTACAGCCTGATCCTTGGGGTACGGTCCGCTTGTCCCCTGTAGTCAGTTGGCACATATGGGACCGACAGCGGTGTCCTTGGCGCCTAAAGGGTCGCCAGACAAAAACCTTGACAACAAAAGCCATCCTGGCGAGAATAGTATTATACGAAATTCGCAGCAGGAGAAGCCAATGATCACTGAAAAACTGATACCCTATCTTCTTGATTCCATAAAGCAGTACTGGGACCTGCCGTCCTTCACCGACTATCCCGGGCCAGCCATCAGCTACGGCGAGGTGGGTCGGCAGATCGTTTGGATGCACAGGTTGTTCAAGGAATGCGGCCTGGCCAAGGGCTCCAAGGTGGCTCTCGCCGGAAAAAATGGCACAAACTGGGCTTTGGTCTGGTTTTCGGTGGTCTCCTATGGCGGCACGGTCGTGCCCATCCTGGCCAATTTCTCACCCGAGGACACAGCCCACATCGTAAATCATTCGGATGCCGAGGTCCTCTTCATCGCCAGGGACAAGTTTGACAACGTCGAAGAAGACAAGATGCGCCGGATAAAATTCATCTTCTGCCTGGAGGATTTCCGGCTGCTGGCCAACAAGGCCGACAAGCGGACGGAGCTGATCAAGCCCCTGAAAGAAACCCCCGACCTGCTGGGCCTCACCAAACAGGATCTGAGTTTCCCCGATATCTGCGACAACGAGGATATTGCCTCGATCATCTACACCTCGGGCACCACGGGATTTTCCAAGGGCGTGATGCTCTCCCACCGCTCGCTTTTGGCCAATCTGATCTATGCCAGGGAGAACCTGACCTTCAAGGTGGGCGCCAGGGTGCTGGCTTTTCTGCCTCTGGCCCACTCCTTTGCCGGCGCCTTCGACCTGCTCTATCCCTTCACCCGGGGCAACCACATCAATTTCCTGGACAAGATCCCCGCCCCCAAGCTGCTCTTGAGCGCGCTGCAGGACCTGAAGCCGAACGTGGTGCTGGTGGTGCCGCTCTTGATCGAAAAGATCTACAAGAAGCAATTGCAGCCGGTGATCGAAGAGCCCAAGATGAAGGTGATGATGAAGCTGCCCCTCCTGAACAAGCTTGTCTATAAAAAGATCAGGGAAAAGCTGATGACCGCCTTTGGCGGCAACATCGTGGAGCTGATCGCCGGAGGAGCGCCGATGAACGCTGAGGTGGAGCAGTTCATGATGAAGATCCGCTTCCCTTTCACCATCGGCTACGGCATGACCGAATGCGGCCCTCTGATCAGCTATTCGAACTGGGATAAGCACCGCTTTGAATCCAGCGGCAAAGTTGTGGATTTCCTGCGCTGCAGGATCGATTCGCGCGATCCGGCCAACATCCCCGGCGAGGTGGTGCTCAGCGGCGACAATCTTTTCTCCGGCTATTACAACAATCCCGAAGCCACGGCGGAAACCCTGCGCGGCGGCTGGCTCTACACCGGAGACATCGGCACCTTGGACAAGGATGGCTTCATCTACCTCCGCGGCCGGAGCAAAAACATGATCCTGGGCCCCAGCGGCGAGAACATCTATCCCGAGCTGGTGGAACAAAAGGTGAACAACCTGCCCTACGTGCTGGAAGCAGTGGTGGTGGAACGCGACCGCCAGTTGCACGCGCTGGTGTATCCGGACATCGACGCCCTCGACCTGGCCAAGATCCCCGAATCCAAGCTCCCCCAGATAATGGAGGAAAACCGCGTCACGGTGAACAAAACCCTGGCCGATTTCAGCCGCATTGTCAAGTTTCACATCGTGAACGAAGCCTTCCAAAAAACGCCCACGCAAAAGATCAAACGTTATCTCTACCGTTGAGGCATTAATCCCTTTGACATATTTGCGGGGATGGAAAAAGTAGCTTCCAACTGCTTTAAAGATGGAGTACGCCCCAATGAACAAACAAATCAAGGATTTTCTCGCCTTCCTGAATGGCTCCCCGACCTCCGTTCAGGCCAGGGAAGAGATCTGCCAGCGCCTTGAGGCAGCCCAATTCACCCGCCTCACCGAAGACAAAAAGTGGGGGATCAAGCCCGGCGGAAAGTACTACGTTGTCCGCGCCACCAGCGTCATCGCCTTCGTAGCCGGGTCCCAATCCCTGTCCCGAACTGGGTTCCAC
>JAGOIS010000006.1 GCA_017995495.1 Candidatus Cloacimonadota bacterium | reverse complement strand
CCAACCCACGGGACCCTGTACGAAACACCCATTTTGGTGCCCAACGACAGCAACCTCTTCCTTCAGGCAATGGCTTTCAAGGAAGGCTGGATCCCGAGTCCGGTGGTTTCTGCCAACTACAATGTGACCGGCACTGTGGCAGATGTCAGCTTCATGCCAGAGGGCGGTGTCTTCACCCAGGCCACGGCAGTGGTGCTAACTACGGAAACAGCCGGCGCAACGATCCGCTATACTGCCGATGGCAGCGATCCAACAGCGAATTCGTCTCTGTACACCGTACCTATCGTGGTTCAACTGAACAGCACGGTCACCATTCGGGCCAAAGGCTTCAAAACTGGCTGGCAACCGAGCGCCATCACAGGTGAAACCTATATCGTGACAGGCCAGGTGAACATCCCGGCCCCTGTTTTCAGCCTCAATGCAGGTATCTATACCACGCCGCAGACTGTGGCGATCAACAACCCCGTTCCGGCTGATGCTGCCATCCACTATACGCTTGACGGATCTGAGCCCATTGGTACATCCCCGGTCTATACCGGGCCACTGGATCTGCCCCTGAATGCAACCATCACCCTGAAAGCCAGGGCTTACAAAAATGACTGGATCCCCAGCCCGGTGTACAGCGCGATTTACGTGATGACGGGCCAGGTAACCCTGCCGGCAGTGCTGTTCGATCCACCAGCCGGCACTTATCAAACCGCTCAGTCTGTAACACTCCATCCACCCACATTGCCAACGGACGCGGTCCTTCGCTACACTCTGGACGGCAGCGAGCCCAGCCAATATTCGCCTGCCTATACCAATCCGATCCAATTGGGATTGAACAGTACAACCACGATCAAGGTCAAGGGATTCAGGACCGACTGGATCCCCAGCGAAACAGCATCCGCCACCTACACGATCACCGGGCAGGTTGCTTTCCAGACCCCGGTTTTCTCGCCTCCACCCGGTGTCTACACTACAGCCCAAATGATCACAGTCAACGGAACCACTCCGGCTGACGCGGTGATCCGCTATACCTTGGATGGAACTGATCCCACTGAGCTTTCCACGCTTTACACCGGTCCCATCAACCTGCCGGTGGAATCTTCTTTGACCCTCAAAGTGAAGGCTTTCAAACCCAACTGGACCCCCAGCATTGTGCACACCGGCACCTACACCACCACCGGCGCTGTCACATTCACCCTGCCTGTGTTCACCCCTGCTCCGGGCCCCTATACCTCGCCGCAATCTGTGGCAGTGAACACCGTGACCATCCCGACCGGAGCAACAATATATTATACTCTCGACGGCAGCGATCCCAACCAGACCTCAGCTGTTTACACCGCCCCCATCCAAGTTGGAACCGGCCAAAGCCTCACCATCCGCGTTCGCGCCTATGCTGCAGACTGGCAGCCAAGCGTGATCCACACTGGTGTCTACAATGTCACAGGACAGGTCAGCATAGGCGAACCCGTGTTCTCTCCATCTCCAGGAACATATCAGACTCCCCAGACTGTGGTGATCAACACCACGACAGTCCCCGCCGGAGCCCAGATCCGCTACACCCTGGATGGCAGCGAGCCCACGCAAACTTCCCAGATTTACAGTGCCCCCATTTCTGTGGGCAACGGGCAGAGCGTCACCATCCGCGCGAGGGCTTACTATCTAAGTTGGGAGCCGAGTGTGATCCACACCGGGGTTTATGCCGTAACAGGCCAGGTGGCGATAGCGGAACCTGTCTTCACACCAGCCCCGGGAACCTATCAAACCGCTCAGACGCTGACCATCAACACCACGACGGTCCCCGCTGGAGCCCAGATCCGCTATACCACCGACGGCAGCGAGCCCACCGCAGGTTCCACGCTCTACACCACCCCCATCAGCATGGGATTGAACAGTAATTATCAACTGCGGGTGCGCGCTTTCGCCGCCGGTTGGGTGGACAGCCCTGTTTATTCAGGCAACTACTTGATTACGGGCACCGTGGTGATCCCGGATCCTGTTTTCTCGCCTGTCCCGGGAACCTACCAATCCGCCCTGAACGTGACACTTGCCTCTGCGGTCACCCCCACCCATGCCACACTCCGCTACACCCTGGACGGCAGCGAACCTTCCGCTTTATCCGCGGCTTACACCTCGCCGATCCCATTACCTATGAACTCCACCACCACACTCAAAGTTAAAGGTTTCGCTGATGGCTGGGTGCCCGCGGCAACCCAAACCGGGGTTTATACCCTCACCGGAACCGTAGCCCAACCTGTGTTTTCTCCTCTGGGAGGCACTTATGGCGCGCCGGTGCTTGTGTCGATATCCACCACAACGAACGAAGCCGAGATCCGCTACACCACCGATGGCAGCGACCCCACGCAGGAGTCGCAGCTTTACACGGAGCCTGTCCTGGTGCCGCATTTTACTCAGGACATGGTGATTTCAGCCCGGGCTTTCAAAGCCGGATGGACCACCAGCGCCTTATCCAGCGAAACATATACGATCCTCTCCAATCCTGTGAATGTGCGGGGATTCGCCTTTTTAGGGTATGTCCGGGTGATCTGGAACATGCCTGAAGCAAGCAGAGCCCTGGACGGCTTCAATGTTTACCGCCGCTTGCTAACGGAAACGGAATACAGAAAAATCAACACTGCCCTCGTGAACACCCAGGTGGATGGAAACTACTATTACGATGACTATGATGTTGAAATGGAGGTTTCCTACGAGTATTATGTCACTGCGGTATACGACGGCACGGAAAGCCCGGCGAGCGGATCGACAGTGGAAATCTACCAAACCCAGGACCTGGAGATCAGCGACGCTTCCTACGCCTGGCCAAATCCAGCCACCGACCAGGCCGAGTTCGTTGTGATCCTGAATAGAAACAAGAATGTGAACCTCACCGTGTCGATCTTCGATTTCGCAGGCAAAAAGGTGCAGACTATCACCTCACCTACCCAGGATTCAAACCGTATCCGCCTGCCCTGGGATCTGAAAAACTCAGCCGGAGTCAAAGTGGCGCGGGGGACCTATTTTGCCCGCGTGGTAGCCAACGACGGCGAGAACAGGTCCGAGCGCGTGATCAAGATCGCGGTCAAATAAGGAGGCCAAGATGAAAACGAGAACATTCTGGAAATACTTCCTTCTCGCAACTTTACTCACCATTATGGCGATCCCGCTCGCGGCGCAAGGCTTGAACAATTCCCTGCTGGCCTATTCCCGCATGGGGGTCGGCGCCAGGGTGATCGCTATGGGCGAGGCTGGTTCCACAGTTACCAACGACGTCGTTTCGGGTTATTGGAATCCTGCAGGATTGGCACGGATGAAGGATTTCGAGGTCGGGTCAATGATCAATGTGAACATGGATTACAGCCGCAGCCACAATTACGCCTCCCTCGGCAACCGCTTCGGTTTCGGCGCCCTGGCCCTTTCATGGGTGAACGCCAACGTGGGCGATATCGATGGATTCGACGAAGATGAGAACCCCACCGGCAGTTTTTCCGACAGCGAAAACTGTTTCGCGTTGAGTTACGCGAACAGAATCGGGAAATTCAGCATCGGCCTCAGTCCCAAGTTCTATCTGAGTTCTTTGGCTGGAGACTCCAAAACTGGGCAAGGTGTGGATGTCGGCGCGAAATTCGACATCAACCAGTATCTGGAAATCGGAGCAATGGCCCGCGATATCTACGGAACATTCGACGGTGATGATGTTCCCTACCAAATCTCAGCAGGTCTGGCCGCTTACCCCCTGAAGGGTTTGACCCTGGCCGCTGACGCCAAGCTTGAAGAAGAAGAGGATCCCTATTTCTGCTTTGGAGCTGAATACTGGACCTCCATCGGCAGCGATCCCGAAGCGGATTCCAGGCTGTCCGTGGTTTCCGTGAGCGAGCAGAGTTCCTGGCAGGATGCAGTGTCAACGCTGCAAACTGGACTGCGGCTGGGTTACAACCGCGGCAGGCTTTCCGCCGGCACAGGCTTCCGCCTGAGGAACTTCCAGATAGACTATGTCTTCCGCTACAACAACCACGAAGTGTTTGGCAACGACCACATTCTGTCCCTGATCTTGAGGTTCTGAGCACATGAAAGCGGCAATGAAAAAGACAATCATCTTCCTTATATTTATGGGGCTTGCAGCCTTCGCCTGCGCTCAGATCGGGTCTCAAGGCTCACGCTACGCGCAGGAAGGCCTTGAATTCTATCAGCGTGGTAACTACGACAACGCCATCCGGGAGTTCATTAACGCGGACCGCTCCGCGGGAGGCAAAGTTCCGGAATACCATTACTGGCTGGGACGTTTGCACATAGCTGTGGCAGACACTTCCAGTGCCAGGCGATGGTTTGACAGATATCTCGCTTCCGGCGACACCGAATACAGGTCGCAGGTGGACAATTACCTGAGGATAGTACAGCGCCAGAATAAGATCTTCAGCCGGGTCAACATCCGGCCCTTGCCGGACTATGTGAACAGCCGCAATTCAGATTACGGCGCCATACCTGATCCAGAAAGTAAATATCTCTATTTTACTTCTCTGCGCCCGGCAAAGAAAGATAAGGAAAACATCTGGCGGGTGGAGTTGTTTCGCGCGGGATTTGGCCGCCCGGAGCTGGTGGAGGAACTTTCCACGGACAATAATGAGGCTTTTGGCTGCTTTGCGCAGGAACCGCCCGGCGCCTGGATATTCGGCAACTATGAAGCCAACAAGCGGGATGGGGACATCTATTTTGTGCCCCGCACCGACAAATGGTTCAAACCCCAAAACGTCACAAAGATGAACTCCACACAGGTGGAGACCCAGCCCATGGTCTTCCGCGACAGGTTGCTATTTTTCGCTTCCTCACGGGAGGGCGGATATGGCGGTACGGATATCTATGTGAGTGAAAAGATAGGGGGAGTCTGGACCCAACCGCAGAACCTGGGGCCGGTCATCAACACTGCAGAGAATGAGCAAACCCCGTTCTTGGATCGGGATGGCAGGACACTCTTTTTCGCTTCACGTGGCCATCCCGGCTTCGGCGGCTACGACATTTTCAAAGCTTACAGGATCGGTAACAGCTGGCAGGATTGGTCTCTGCCGGACAACCTTGGCCTCCCTGTGAATTCCACCCGCAACGACCGCTATTTTTACCACGTTCGCGGCAGTAACGAAGGTTACATAAGCTCCGACCGCCAGGTGAGCGGTTTTGAAAAGATCTATCAGATCAATTTCTCCCTGGCTGATCCGGCCAGCTATCTCATCCGAAAGGATGACGGCTCTGTGAGCGTTGTGGATATTGTTTACGTGGTCCCGTCCCGGCGCTTGCCCGCGGACGATGAGACTATCTTTGCCAGAATCGACGAGAGTTTGGAATCGATCCGGAAGGGCCTGGCCAGAAAAGACTCCGAACCGATACCCTTGGAGCGGGAATCTTGGTCCGGTGAAGCAACAGAGGAGCCGGTTCAGCAACCCCCGATCAGGATCGAAGGCTCTATTCGCGACCAATATGGAATGGCTGTTATCACCGAACTTCAGATCAACAGCGAGCGAAATGGCGAGCGATATCAGGAGTTGCTGAACACCAATACCCAGGGCAATTTCCTGGAAACCTTGCCTTCTGCGGAGATGTATCACGCAATTGTTAACACTCCCGGATATGTGGTCAATTCACGGGAAGTGAGGCCCAGTATAGGTTCCACGGCGATGAGGCTGGACATCGTGCTGCAGAAACTGGAAAAAGATGCAGCCACTTCCTTGCCCGATATTCTCTTCGCAAATGGAAGCTCGCAGCTTGACGGCGCAGCCACCTCAGATCTGGATCTGCTGGTGATGACCCTGCTTGCCAATCCCGAACTGAAAGTCAGACTCTCCGGCCATGCCTGGGAAAACGGAACCGAAGAATACAACAAGCAACTCTCAGAAAGGCGGGCCAAGGTGGTGGCTGATTATCTGATCAGCAAAGGCATTGGCATCAAAAGAGTGTCCTGGAGATCCTACGGCAAGAAGAATCCTCTGGAACGGCAGGCGGAATCCACAGCCAGTTCCGTGAATCGCAGAGTTGGAATCGTTCTTCAGAATTAGACACAAGTCCGGATGACCCCTTTACAAAATGCCGCGTCTGACTGGCGCGGCATTTCCTTGTCGGGGATGATCGTCTCCGCCTTGTCCGCAGGAATAGGCACAACTCCACTCAATTTTTTCTCACTCGTGATCCCTTCCCATCAATGCTGGTGTTTGTGGGGAGGCGGAGAAGGGGTGAATACGAAAAAATCATTGCTGGGTATATTATGATAGTCAAAATGATTGGCATTTGCTGTGAGGATATCATCCGGATAGACATGAAATGCAGATAAGAGATTGCGCAATAACATGATATACGGATTAGCCATAAAAAAAGCGATAAACAGCCGGGATAGAAAGGAGATCGCTGATTTCCGGATTATGAGGCATAAAATCCAAATATGGCTACTTTGAGTTAAATTCATGATGTTACAGCATCAGGGAAGGCAAACTTAGTATTTGGTCTATATTTAGGAAAATGATTATCGAGAATGCCTATTTTAAACGCTTGAAAAGCCCGATATACATTGAGGCACTCAAGCAGGTTTTCACGGTCCAGCTACATTGCTGATAACTCATTGATATGCAAGCAGATAAAATCTCAAAAATATCGGTGATTCTGCTTGACAAAAAAGCCTTATCTGATTTTCTGGCATGGAAATATGGATTTGTTTGTTCTTTGAGTTGGCGACCCGGTTTCAAATTTCTCGTTATTATACTATGCATATTATTAGGAGACAATAGATTATGTCTGAAAACAACTACACTGCGAGCAACATCAAGGTGATGAAAGGCCTGGAAGCAGTTCGGAAACGCCCATCCATGTATATCGGCGGTACCAGTGAACGCGGCCTGCATCATCTGGTCTATGAGGTTGTGGATAACTCCATAGACGAAGCTTTGGCTGGATATTGCGACCAGATCAAGGTTACCATCACATCCCAGGGAGAAGTGGAGGTCGACGACAACGGCCGAGGCATCCCAGTGGACGAGCACAAGGACATGAAAATACCAGCTCTGCAGGTGGTGATGACCGTGCTGCACGCCGGCGGCAAGTTCGACACGAACTCCTATAAGGTTTCCGGTGGGCTTCACGGCGTCGGTGTTTCAGTGGTCGTGGCCTTGTCCGATTATCTGGAGGCCCGAATCCACAGTGGCGGCAAGATCTATTTCCAGCGATACGAGAGGGGCCAGGTGGCATCGGAACTCAAGATCCTGGGAGATACCAACCGCACCGGAACAGTGATCAAATTCAAGCCGGATCCCACCATCTTTGAAACGGTGGAGTTCAGTTTTGACTATCTCACCACCCGCCTGCGCGAACTAGCCTTCCTCAACCGCGGGGTGCGCATCATTCTCAAGGACGAGCGCACAGACCGGGTGCATGATTTCAAATACGATGGCGGCATCGAGAGCTTCGTGGTGTTTCTTAACCAGAATAAAAAGCCGCTGGGTTCCAAGCCGATCTATGCACAATCAGAGCGGGAAGGACTGGAGTTCGAACTGGCCTTGCAATACAATGAGGGTTATCAGGAAAACATCTTCAGCTTTGCCAACAACATCAACACCACCGAGGGCGGAACGCACCTCAGCGGTTTCAAAAGCGGCCTCACCCGCGCTGTGAATACCTACATCAAAAACGCAGACCTGCTGAAGAACGAAAAGGTGTCACCCTCGGGGGAGGACATCCGCGAAGGCCTGACAGCAGTGATCAGCGTCAAACTCAGCAATCCCCAGTTCGAAGGTCAGACCAAAACCAAGCTGCAAAACTCAGAAGTGGACGGCTTTGTGAACTCAGTGGTCTACGAGAAGCTGATGACCTATTTTGAAGAGCATCCCGCCGAGGCCAAATCCATAACGCTGAAAAGCATCCAGGCGGCCCGTTCCCGCGAAGCGGCCCGCAAAGCGAGGGAGCTAACCCGCCGCAAGTCGGTGTTGGAAAGCGGCTCGCTGCCAGGCAAATTGGCTGATTGCACCATCACCGATCCAAACTTGACGGAGCTCTTCCTGGTGGAGGGAGATTCCGCCGGGGGCAGTGCCAAACAGGGACGGGATCGTTCGTTCCAGGCGATTCTGCCTCTATGGGGCAAGATGCTGAACACCGAAAAAGCCAGGGTGGACAAGGTACTCAACAACGACAAGATCCAACCGATCATTCTGGCCATCGGAGCTGGGATCGGACAGGATTTCGACGTCACCAAGATCCGCTATGGCAGCATCGTGATCATGGCTGACGCGGACGTGGATGGCGCTCACATCAGCACCCTGCTGCTCACGTTCTTCTACCGCTACATGAAGCCCTTGATCGAGCACGGCCATGTCTATATAGCCAAGCCGCCCCTGTTTTTGGTGCGTAAGGGAAAGCAGAAGAAATACGTTTTCTCCGAGGAAGAACGGGACACTGCGATCAAGGAATTTGGAGACAAGGGTGTTGTGATCCAGCGCTATAAAGGACTGGGTGAGATGAACCCGGACCAGTTATGGGAAACCACCATGGACCCGGAAAACCGGATCATGATCTCCGTGAAGATGGATGACGCCATCGAAGCAGACCGGATGTTCACAGTGCTGATGGGCGATGAGGTGGAACCGCGCCGCGAATTCATTCAAGCTAACGCGAAGTATGTGAAGAATCTGGATATCTAAGGAAGCTGGAGTGAAAAATGGACGATAGAACAAAACTACTGAACGTACAGATCGAAGACCACCTTCGCCAAGCGTATCTGGATTATTCCATGAGCGTGATCGTGGCCCGCGCGTTGCCGGACATCCGGGACGGGTTAAAACCCTCCCAGCGGCGCATCATATTCGCCATGAGCGAACTTAATCTCTCTCCCGGCGGTCATTTCCGCAAATGCGCAAAGATCGCAGGCGACACCTCCGGGAACTACCATCCCCATGGTGAACAAGTGGTCTATCCCACCTTGGTTCGCCTTGCCCAGCCTTGGAATATGCGCTATCCACTGGTTGACGGTCAGGGAAACTTCGGTTCCATCGACGGCGACCCACCCGCGGCCATGCGTTACACAGAAGCCCGCATGCAGAAAGTGACGATGGAGATGCTGGAAGAACTGGAAAAAGACACCGTAGATTTTATCGGCAACTATGACGACACGCGCAAAGAACCGGTGGTCTTTCCCTCGCGGGTACCTAACCTGCTGATCAACGGATCTTCCGGCATCGCGGTAGGTATGGCGACCAACATGCCCCCCCATAATATCCGCGAGGTTTGCGACGCCATGATAGCGCTGATAGACAACCCGGACATTGAAATAATGGATCTGCGCCAATACATCAAGGGACCGGATTTCCCAACCGGCGGTTTCATACTCGGCGTTGACGGGATCAATGACTATTTTCAGACTGGGCGCGGACGCCTCCTGATCCGAGGCGAGGCGGAGATCGAGACCGGCAAGAACGAGCAGGAATCGATCATCATCCGCTCCATACCATATCAGGTTACCAAGACCGCCCTGATCGAAAGGATAGTGGAGTTGGTCAAGGACAAGCGGATCGAGGGCATCAGCGACGTACGTGATGAATCCGGACGCGACGGGATGAGACTCGTGATTCACGTTAAGCGCAATGCTGACGGCAACACAGTACTAAACCATCTCTATAAATACACCCAGCTGCAAACCACCTTTGGCGTGATCAACCTCTGCCTGATCGACGGCGTGCCCCAAGTGGTGAACATGAAGGACATGCTGAACAATTTCATCCAGTTCAGGCACGATGTGGTCCTGCGCCGCACCCTGTTCGAGCTGAGGAACGCCGAGGACCGGCTGCACATCCTGGAAGGATTCAAGATCGCCCTGGACAACCTGGACGAGGTGATCGCTACCATCCGCGCGTCGCAGACGCCTCCGGAGGCCAGTGAACAGTTGCAGGCGAAGTTCGGCCTTTCCGAGATCCAGGCCAAAGCCATTCTGGAGATGCGTTTGCAACGCCTAACGGGGCTCGAGCGGGAAAAGATCGAGGAAGAATACCGCGAACTGCTGAAAGTGATCTCCCGGCTGCGCGATCTGGTGGAAAACAAGGACCTGCGCATGCAGCTGATCAAACAGGAAACCCAGGAGATCCTCGACAAGTTTGGCGATGCCCGCCGTTCCAAGATCTTGGAGAACTACAGCGGGATGCTGAACCCCGAGGACATGGTGGCCGACGAACTGGTGGTGGTTACCATCACCCACGACGGCTATGTGAAACGCCTGCCCGTGGATACCTACCGGGTGCAGGTACGGGGCGGACGCGGCCTCACGGGCACCAATCTGAAGGACGAGGACAACATCCAGTACATCTTCGTGGCCTCCACCCATTCCTATATCCTGCTCTTCACCGACCACGGCAGATGCTACTGGCTGAAGGTGTACGAGATCCCGGAAGCGAGCAGAACAGCCCGCGGCAAGGCGGTGGTGAATCTGGTGAAGTTTGAGGACAAGGAAAAGATCAGGGCCTTTGTGACCCTGAAAAACTTCAGTCCTGAACAGAACGTGGTGATGTGTACCAAGAACGGAACGGTAAAGAAATCCGCCCTGGCGGCTTTCAGCCGTCCGCGCAGCAGCGGCATCCTGGCCATCAAACTGATGCCTGGTGACGAACTGATCGACGCCCGCATCACCGAGGGGAACGACGACATCATCCTGGCCACCAAGAACGGTTATTGCAACCGCTTCAACGAAAAGGACTTCCGCCAGACGGCCCGCTTCACCAAGGGCGTGCGGGGCATCCGGCTGCGCGACGAGGACTATGTGATATCCATGGGCATCATCGCCCAGGAAGACATCATGGAAAACGGCAGCCCCAGCGGCAAGACGATCCTGGCCATCAGCGAAAACGGCTACGGCAAGCGCACCCTCACCTCAGCCTATCCCACCACCCGGCGTGGCAGCAAAGGCGTGATCACGCTCAAAACCAGCCAGCGCAACGGACATCTGGCCGCGCTGATGATCGTGGACGACAGCGAAGACCTGATGATCATCACCCAGGACGGCAAGATCATCCGGCAAAAGATCAGCGAGATCAAAACGATCAGCCGCAACACCCAAGGCGTACGGCTGATCAATCTCTACGACAATGACAAGGTTTGCGACATCACTCTCATCCCGCCCGATCTGGATGATGAAGAGCTGGACGTGGAGGTGGAAAAGCTGAAAAACGCGCTCCCGCTGCCTTCCGCGCCGGCCGATGATGAGGATGAGCCCGCTGACGACGAAGAAGAAATGGATGACGACAACGATGCAGTTGACGTCGACACAGATGAAGATACAGAATAATCCACGCCTTGTGATCCCCCTTTCCCTCGCGGAGAGGGGGGTCCAGGTATTACGATGAAGAAATGTATTTGGTTTTTGGGGCTGGCATTGCTGAGCCTGGGTGGCTGTCTGCTGAAGCCTTACGTACCTCAGCCCGCGGCTGAATACGCGGTGGAGGAAGGCTGGGCCATCGTCGATTCCGACAGCTTGACCCTGTTCGTGCGTCCGCGGATCTATTCCGGCGATGCTCAACCGGTTGCCTCCAATTTCTTTTCTGTGTACGTGCAGGTTAAGAATAAGTCCGCGCGGCCGTTGTCACTCAATCGCAGCGGTTTCAGCGTGACAGTTAACCAGCAGCAGTTTGACCCCGTTCCCCTGTCCATAGTTCTGGATAGTTTCCAGAGCGGTTATTTTCCAAGCACCTACGAGGACCCATTTGCGCCTCAGACCCAGGAACAACAAAACCAAAACCTGGCAAATGCCAGAAAGCAATACTTCGAGCTGGTGAACAGTTATTTGAGCTTTGGAGACATCCTTCCGAACGGGAGCAAGGCTGGATTTCTCTTCTACAACGATTGGATAGAGAGTATGGACAGCTTTGAGTTTGACGCTTTCGGCATCATGGTGAGATTTGCCAGGAGATAACCTATCTGGTGTTCGGCAAAGCTCTAGTTAACGGGCATCAGCAAATCTGAATTCGCATATTAAAAAGCAAAGTTCCGTAAATCTTATTGATTCACGGAACTTTCATATTGTGTGAGTTATATCGGGTTATCCGAAACGATTAGTCGGTGCTCTCATTCCCGGCCAACAACTCCTGTAAATGTTTGACATAAGCGTCAGCCCCACCCCGCTGATACCCAGTTTTGGCCAGTATTGCTCCTTCCGCGTTGACCAGCAGAATCGTGGGAAATCCTTCTATGCCAAATTGTTTGGCCAAGGCTTCATTAGCTCTGGTCTCAGCTTCAGGAAGCTTTTTCTTCTGGGGGAAGTCAATTGTCAGAAGAACCAGATTGTCCTTGGCGTAGGAATCAAATTCCGGTTGAATGAAGACTTCATCCCGGAGCTTGAAGCACCAGGGGCACCAGTCTGAGCCTGTGAAATTGATTAGCACAGGACGGTTCAAAGCTTCTGAGTAGTTCAGAGCCAATTGATAATCCGTGATCCAAGCGCCAGGTTCATAACCGGCGGTTTCAACAAGTTCACTGCTCTCGACTTCCTGACTGGCTTGCTCAGCAGGCGCCATCTCATCATTCTGAGCCTGGCAGCCCACCGCCAATACCATGCTTAAGAGCAGCATGATGATCGATTTTTTCACTCTTTGACCTCTTCGTCGTTAATATACGTTTTCACCATGATGTTCGCCGCTTTCGCAAGCATGGCATGCACACCGCAATAACGTTCCATAGAGAGTTTGACTGCCTTGAGTATCTTTTCGGGGGGCAGATTGTCACCCCAAAAATGAAAACCAGCCCTGATGGTGTGGTAGGTGACGGGATAGTCGCTGGTGCTATCTGCCTCGACGTCCACACGAAATCTGTACTCCCCCACCCGCATCTTTTCGAGCAGGGAGACCACATCCATGCCAGAACAACCACTGAGAGCGATCAACAACAACGGTTTTGGGCGGGGACCCAAGTCCTGGCCTCCCCAGTCTGTGCCGGCATCCATGATGATATGATGCCCATCGGTCACGGCGTCAAAACTCATGCCGCCGGTCCAAGTCATAGAAGTCTTGGCGCTCATCAAATATTCACTGTCGTGGCTTTAAGCACTTCCTCATATTTTTCAACGTAGGTTTTGAGTGCTTTGAAAATGTCTTCGGCATCTTTGTCCGGGATCTGGGCAAGGATCCTCTTTTGATGGTCCACAACTGTCTGGCGACTGTTTTCAGCCAGCTTCTTGCCTTTGTCCGTGATGATCGCAAACCAACAGCGGCGGTCTTTCTCGGAAGGCTTGCGCATCACGAGTTTTTTACTTACCAAATTGTCCATGATCCTGGTTATCCGGCTGTGGGAAACGTTCAGAACCTTGGCCAGTTCATTCATGTTGACCGGTTCCTTAACCACGAAGAGGTGATTGAGCAACTGGCATTCCATCTTTCCTGCCTGCAGACACGCTTTTTGGGCATAGTCAATCTCACTCAAGACAACCTGCAAACGGGTGATCAATCCGTGAAAGTGTTCAGCGTTTACCTTCATGGCATTCTCCTTAATTAATATATTTGCAGCAGACGGTTGATCTTATCTTTGTCAAAACCTGCCACCGCAGTGTATTTATCCCAGGTTGAGGCACACCCAGCTGTGCTGTTTTTCGCTGCATGTCGCCCAAGGCTTGTTCGTTTTTTGAAACGTCAACATATTTAAAGCTAATCCCCAGGTAAAAAGCTAATCTTTTACCATTTTATACCATGAACAAGTGGGTGTTCCAAAAAAAATGATCTTAGCCTTCATAAAGTTCTTAACCTCTGAATACAATAATAATGAGACTATTAGATTAGGCAAGAAAAATTTTTTGCCTTGGGATGGTTTCTGGTCAACTGAATTTAGAGCCGCATTGCTGAAACGCAGATGTGAAAAAAACCTTGCCATATTTTGGACTGTGGAAAAAATGCAACACAGCAAGGAGAAAATCGATGTCGAACCTCTTTTTTTGCACAGATTGTGGTTCTGAAACAACCAAGTGGAGTGGAAAATGTCCATCCTGCGGAAGTTGGGGCACCCTCAAGGAAAGCACCAGAGTATCTGGCAAGGCCAGCAAAGGTGGCAGCTCTGACCTTCAGACGCTCAAACCGGAACGGATCAAGGACATCAAACAGAGCGGGGCTACCCGCACAGTCACCGGCATCCGTGAGTTTGACCTGGTTATCGGTGGTGGTATAGTAAGCGGAATGCTGGTGCTGATCGGAGGTGAACCTGGCATCGGTAAATCCACCCTGATGCTCCAGTTATCCCAGTGGATGGGCAATCAGGGAAAAAAAGTGCTGTACGTTTCCGGAGAGGAAAGCTCCGAGCAGATCCATCTGCGGAGCACGCGATTGAACGTAGCCAGTGAAAACATCTGGCTGCTCTGCACCAATGACGCGGAATTGATGTTGAACGCGCTTGAGGAAAGCCAGCCGGACATCCTCATCGTCGATTCCATCCAGTCTGTGAGCCTGCCCAGCCTGGATTCACTGCCGGGCAGCATCACCCAATTGCGTGAAACCAGCAACCGGGTGCTTCGTAGCGCCAAAACACTTCGTATTCCCATTTTCATGGTGGGTCATGTAACCAAGGAAGGCTTTGTCGCGGGGCCCAAGATAATCGAACACATGGTGGACACGGTTCTGTACTTTGAGGGTGAATTGAGAGGCCAATACAAGATTCTGAGGGCGGTTAAAAACAGATTTGGCTCCACCAATGAGATAGGTATCTTCGAGATGACAAACCAAGGCTTGGTTGAAGTGCTCAATCCCAATCACATCTTTCTCTCGGACACCGGCGAACACAACGGCACCGCTATAGGTTGCGTGATGGAAGGGTCGCGCTCTTTCATAGTGGAGGTGCAGTCATTAGCCACATCGTCGAACTACGGAACTCCGCAAAGGGTGGTGGTGGGTCTGGAACAGAAAAAGTTGGCCATCCTCCTGGCCATCCTGGAAAAAAACCTGGCTCTGTATCTTCGCTCCAGCGATGTTTTCATCAATCTTGCCGGGGGGATCCGATCCTCAGACCCCGGCCTTGACCTGGCCATTCTTGCAGCGATCATTTCCAGCCTCAAGGATACTCCCCTGCCTTCCAAGTCCGCATACATCGGCGAAGTTGGCTTGAACGGGGAAGTACGGCCGGTCGCGCAGCTCGAAGCGCGGGTGAATGAGGCGGTTAAGCTGGGATACGAGAAGATCTATGTCTCCGCACACGAGAAACTCCGCAACAAGGGCAAAGTGATGAAGATCCGTGATGTGCGGGAATTGTACAGCTCACTGGCTCATTGATGGCACTTGACAAAACGATGCTTAAACGAGATTTGAAATCATGAATTCACGCTATATTTTGATCACCATAATTGCCACTCTTTGCGCGGTCGGGCTGCATCAAATGACTACTGCGGGCAGGAAGGCCTATCCGGATTTTCAGCTTTCTGAGGGCCAGGTGGCGGAGTTTGATATCCTGGCTCCCTTTGATTTTCCCATTTTAAAAACTGAGGCACAGATCCAGGCTGAGTATTCCCAAAAGCTGGCGCAGATGGTACAGCCCTATATGCTGAGTCCTGATGTGGAATTTGAGGCCTACAGCAATCTGGATCGCTTGTTTGGCCTGATCTACGAGGCTGCGGAAAGCAGCGATCCGGGAGCTGTTGTTTTGAGCGCCAGGCAACAGGGATATCAGCTGGAACGCTCCGGCCTTCTGCTCACTGGGGATGAAACCCGCATTGCCTCTTCCCAGACAAGGGTCAAAAGAGCGCTCGAAGAGTTGTATAAAGCAGGGATATACTCAGCCGTGAACGGTGACAGCATCATGCTCAACACTGAGCGGGGGGTTGAAAAAAACAGTCTTGCGCGCCATTTTAACATTGAGGAGGCCAAACGTCTGATCCTGCAAAGGCTGGAGCCATCGCTGGCCATGCTGGTGGAGTTAAACGCGGACAAACTCATTCTGCCCAATATGGTGGTTGACGCTCAGAGTTATTCCAAGGAGCAGCAGCGTCTGTTTGATTCCATTGATCCCGTTGAGGGTATGGTGAAGCAGAACGAAGCCATCATCCGCCGAAACCAGCGCCTCACCCAGGAAGACGTAAACAAGGTGCGGTCTTTGGCCAGGGAATATGAAGCAAGGGGCGAAAGAAGATCAATACTGAACCAATGGCTTGGTGTAATGGGACTGCTGTTGGTAATGCTGGCTGTTTTCTTCACTTTCAACATCCATCTCTGGCACACGCCTGTAAAAGAGACGTACGGCACGGCGGGAGTCATTGTGCTCAATGCCGGGTTGCTTGGCCAGATCCTGTTTACTCTGCTCACATACCAGCTATTTGGACTGAATGTCAGCCTGGTCCCTTTCTCCCTGCTAATAATAACTGTTGCCATCCTCCTTGGATTTGACCTGGGGATTTTATTCGCGATTTGCAGCTCACTGCTTTTGGGTCCTTTTCTGAACTGGGATGCCGCCAGTCTGACCTTGCTTCTGCTCTCGTCGCTGCTCACCCTGGCGCTGATCCGCAGATACAAAACCAGGCATCAGTTCATCATGATCTGGATCTTCCTTTTTGTATCCGTCAATTTAATAAATGCCGCCTTGACCCTGCTGGCATTCAATGGCGAGAATCTCATCGAAAGAATTCAGGCGTTGTTGCGCAACGCGGGATACTCCCTGGTTTCAACCACGTTGAGCGTTCTGGGCTGCCTTGTGCTGGTGACTTTCTTCGAAAGGAAGTGGAACCGCGCCACCAAACAGATCCTGCTGGAACTTCTGGATTTCAATCATCCCCTGCTTAAACGTCTGGCAACCAATGCCGTGGGAACTTATCACCACAGCCTGATCGTGGGTAATCTTGCCGAGAGGGCTGCCGAGTCCATCGGTGCCAATCCGCTGCTGGCCAGGGTGGGCAGTTATTTCCACGACATAGGGAAAACCGTCAATCCGGAGATATTTACCGAGAACAACGAAGATTCTGCTGAGTATTACGAGAAATACAGTCCTGAGGAAAGCGCGGACATCATCCGGGACCATGTGAAGGAAGGAGTCGTTCTGGCGGAAAAGCATCGGGTTCCCCAACTTGTGATCGACATCATCTGGCAGCATCATGGCACCAGCTACATCCGCTTTTTCCTGGATGCGGCGCAGCGACAGGGGGAGGTTGTCGATCCCTCCGCGTTCAGATATCCCGGTCCTCTGCCCCGGACTAAGGAAGCGGCTCTGGTGATGCTGGCAGACGTGGTTGAATCCACAAGCAAATCAAGAAAGGATGCCAGCAACGAGGACATCTCCAGAATGATCGATGAGACCATCCAAAGGTTGATCCGGGACGGACAGCTGGATGAAGCTCCGATCACCATCCAGGACCTGGCCAAAGCTAAAACTGCGATGTTCCCGATCTTGGAAAGCGTATACCGCAAAAGGCTGGAGTATCCGGAAGACAGGATATCTTGAGCACCTTCACCCTGGACATCTCCAACGAAACCGATTTCCGCTTGGATTCGGGACCCCTAAGGACTGTGGCGGAAAAGATCTGCAACGCTGAAATGCCTGGGGGTGAATGTGAGATCGGGCTTCTGATCTGCGATGACGCAACGATCAGAAAGTACAATCTGCTCTACCGCGGTGACGACCAAATGACGGACGTGCTGTGCTTCAATCTGTCGGACACCCTCCCAAGTGACATCACCAAAGGCAATCAGGCTGTGATTTGCGATATTCTGATTGACATAAAACAACTGGAGCGGCAAAAGGGTCACAAGTCCATTCAACAGGAATTGATGGAGATTTTTATCCACGGCCTGCTGCACGGATTTGGCTACGACCATATCCGCACGGAAGCCAGGATACAGATGATAGAAAAGGAAAAATACTACAAAGAACTTATGGAAGGTACACAGCAAAGTGGATGATGGCCCCATATTGCCTTTATTACTGATCATATTTGTGCTGATGCTGCTCTCTGCTTTTTTCTCGGGATCCGAGACCGCCTTTTTCTCCCTGCCCCGCATCTATCTGAAAAAGCTTGAAAACAGCAAAAGTGCGAGCGCGAAAAGGATCCTGACCATGCTGAGGCGCCCGCGGCAACTATTGGTTACCGTTCTTTTGGGCAACACCTTTGTGAATATGGGAATTTCGTCCCTGGGCACGCTGATCGCTCTGAAGCTGGCTGCGGATCTGGGGAAGAGTCCATCGGGTGCGGTTACTTTGCAAGTGATAGTCTCCACCTTGGTGATCGTCACTTTTTGCGAGATCATTCCCAAGCTGGTGGCCTTGGCGACAGCCAATAGTTTTGCCAGGATCGTCAGCCTGCCCTTGCAAGTGATCAGCTATATCCTCTATGTTCCCGTGTGGCTGATCGACAAATTGAGCCAGCTGATCTCTGCCAAACCAGGCTCAGACAAGCATCTGATGTCACGACTCACCACAGAGGAATTTCACAACCTGATCCAATCCGAACATTCCAAACACAGCCTCGACGAAAGCGAAAAGCAGATGTTGGTTGGCCTGTTCCGTTTTCGGGAGGCAAAACTCACCGAGATATACGTTCCCAGGGTGAAGGTACGTGCGATAGAAGCACAGCAAAACCTCGACGACCTGCGTGACCTGATCATCGCCAGCGGCCACTCCCGCATTCCCGTCTATAGGGATACGATCGACGACATCGTGGGAGTGATCTACGTGAAAGACCTGCTGCTGTTTCCTGAGAAGGCCAGTTTGACCGAATTGATGCGGCCCGCCTGGTTTGTGACAGAAAACATGAAAGTCCAGGCCTTGCTCAACCAGTTTAAAAAGAAAAAACTGCAGATGGCCATTGTGGTGGACGAATATGGCGGAACCTCAGGGATCATCTCGTTGGAAGACATTCTGGAAGAGATCGTCGGGGAGATCCATGACGAATATGACCGCGACGAAACTCCCGAATTGATCAAGGTTGACAATAGAACCTGCCGCGTGAGGGGAGTTTATAACATCCGCCAGTTCAATCAGGAGTTCAATTCCTCGATCGAGGCCGATGAATATGACAATGTGGCGGAGTATCTGCTGTCCCAGTTCAATCATGTGCCCGCTGTGGGGGAAACCCATATTCTGGATAATGTCCTGATGTTCAGGGTTCTGGAAGGCGACGGTAAAAGCATCAAGCTGGTGGAAGTAACCAAACTCGAGGACGGGTTGATTTAATGCCTGTCACAGGCAAAGGTTCAAGTTACGCGCAAGTACCCAGGAAGCACTGGCCGAAAGCCCTCTGGCCTCCGGTTCTGTGGTTTGCCTTAATCTGGATTTTGTCATCTCTGCCAGGTCAATCCTTGCCTGCGCCGAAAATTCTCAGTTTGGATAAAGTTGCCCATATCGGCGTCTATTTCCTGCTGGGTTTGCTCACAAATCGTGCTGTGCGCTTGTTAAAAGCTGATGATAAAAAGGTTTGGGCGATCTATCTGATCATCCTGGCAACCGCCGGCCTGGATGAGCTGCACCAGTATCTGATCCCCCAGAGGTCAGTCTCGATCTGGGATTTTGCCGCCAACGCCCTTGGCCTGGCCTTGGCTTTCGGCTTATTTTGGATACAGCGTGATCGCGGTATATAATCTGTATCTGAGCCTGGCCGGACAAGCGATCTTGCATGACGTGAGCTTCGAGCTGGAGGATGGGCATCATCTGATCATTCTGGGCCGCAGCGGCTCGGGTAAGACAGTTTTGATCAAGACGATCCTGGGATTTTTCCCGCCTGTGGGCGGATCCGTGAAAGTCGATGGAGTGGATGTCTATGCAGATGCGGATTACGCGGAATCTTTCATCCGGCATAGTTTCGCGATGGTCTTTCAAAATTCTGCTCTTCTGGATTCCTACACTGTTTTCCAAAATGTAGCCCTGCCCCTTTACGAAAGGGGGGAGCTTGATCATCTGGCCATCAGGGACAAAGTGGAGCACTGCCTGTCCGTGGTGGGGCTGGATCAATTAATGAAAAAATACCCCTCGGAACTGAGCGGAGGAATGCTCAAGCGAGTGGGCATCGCCCGCGCCCTGGTCTATGACCCGCGCTATATCATCTTCGACGAACCTGTTTCCGGCCTCGACCCCGTCACCTCTGCCGAGATCCTCTATTACCTCAAGCAGATAATCGGCTCGGTCCAGGCAACTGCCATCACCATCACCCACGATATGGGCCATCTCAGGGATCTGGGCGACCGGGTGCTTTTTTTGGAACAGGGCAGGGTGCTCTACTACGGACCTCTCGCCCATATCAATGATTCTGAGGAACCCTTGATCCGGCAATTCCTGCAGACTGGATCATGAGGTTCATCCGGCCCAGGAAGAACCGCGCCTGATGCCAGGCAGATCCCCCAAACCTCTGTTGATGTTGGCATTTCTCACGGCCACGGCCTGCAGCATCCATATTTTTGAAAGCCTGATCATGCGCCTCTTGCCGCTGCCTTTCATCCGCCTGGGGCTGTCCAACATCGTGATGATGTATCTGATCTTTGAGAAGAAGCCCCTGCAGGCGATCGTGGTGAACATCACCAAATCCATCGTGGGAGGGGCTGTGACTTTCACCTTGCTGTCTCCGGCGACCCTGTTGTCTCTCTGCGGAGGCCTCGCAGCCATTTTGGCCATGTGGGTGGCGCATGGTTCGAACCTGGGCTTGTCAGAGTATGGGGTGAGCATCAGCGGAGCGGTGGTGCATAATCTTGTGCAGCTCGTTCTGGTTCAGACAGTGGTTCTGCCCGGCACCAGAGTTTTTGTGTTGACACCATTGCTGCTGTTTTTAGGATTGTTCAGCGGAATGCTGACAGCATGGATATTACTGCTGATAAAAGCGAGATTTATACAACATAAGATTGGTAAACATGAAGAAAGTGAAGCATCAGAATTGGGCAAAAGCCCTTAAAATAGCCAGTGTGGCAGGCTGCGTCCTGATCGGGGTGATCATTGGCGCTTTCTGGTATTACCAGGATGATCTGCCTCCCACGGCTGAATTGAAGGGATATACCTTGCGCACAGGCAGCGAGGTGTACGACCGCAGCGGCAGAATGGTTTACCTGTTTGCCTTTGAGAAGAGAAAACTTGTCTCCCTCAAAGAATTGCCCCCCCATCTGATCGACGCTCTCATCTCCACTGAGGACAAACGCTTTTATTACCACTTTGGCATCGATCCGATCCGGATAGTGCGGGCCTTGCTCGCAGATCTCAGCACAGGCGATTTTTCCCAGGGGGCCAGCACCATCACCCAGCAGATGGCCCGCAACATGTTTTTGACTCTGGATAAAACCATTGCCCGCAAGATGCGCGAAATAGTGCTGGCCTTCAAAATTGAGGCCAGCTTCACCAAGGATGAGATCCTTGAGATCTATCTGAACAAGATCTTCTGGGGCTCCAGGAACCACGGGGTGGAAACAGCCTCTCTTTACTATTTCAACAAGCATGCCCGGGACTTGAATCTGCCGGAATCCGCCCTGATAGTGGGCATGATCCAGCGTCCCAACTATTACGATCCCTTCAAGCACCCGGAGCGGGCGAAACAAAGGCGCGACCTTGTTTTGCGGAGGATGCACAAAAACCGTAAAATCAGCGAAGCTGAATACCTGGACGCTGTCGCCAGCCCCGTCAATTCCCAGCGGGGAGGCAGCTACGCCCGTTTCGCTTCGGATTATTTCATCGAGCACGTCCGCTCCCTCATGGAAAGCAAATATGGCACCGAGCGGTTGTTTGAAGGCGGCCTGAAGATCTATACGACCCTGGATTCCGACATGTCCTCCGCAGCGGATTCCATCTTCAATGGCTACCTGGCCAGGGTGGAGCGCAGCGGCGGATTTCCCCACAGGATCTCCA